>LSNW01000005.1 GCA_001566965.1 Methylothermaceae bacteria B42
AATGCGTCACTATAACGTTGGGACATCGTTTAATTCCTCTGTTTTATAGAGGCGACAACTAGTCTGACGCAGGGGGGCACCGAACCGGGGTTCATTTCAAAATGGTAAGGGGTGGGGATGAAGTCGAGGGGGTATTCCAGGGAAAGATCCTGCAAGGGTTCCTTGGATTGTACGTAGTCGTAAAGGTTGTCCGCCTGGAAGGTTTGTTTATTCCAAGGGTCTTTGTTGAGGATGATCAAGGCTTCTTCCCGGCTGCAGTTGGAGGCCTTCCAAAAGAATAAAGTGGGGCTGTGGTCGTGACTGAGAACGTTGAGCGGGCCGTCTTCCTGAAAAACCTTGTGGCTGGCTTTGATCCGGTTAATCTGGCTGATGAAGCCGGTTAAATCAATATCCGTTGCTTCCCAATCCTGCGGCGTGGTTTTGACCACGTGCAGGGGCTTTTCAAACCCGAATTCATAACCCATGGGCATCATCACGCCCGCGGAAAACAATGCGGCGAAGGCGTAACGCTGTTTTAAAACGTCGACATTGTGTCCTGCCTCCTGGAACAACCTTGGGGTGTCATGGCTTTCCGGGAAGCTGATGGAGGGCACGAATTCCCGGATCAGTTGATATTGTTCAATCAGCCAGGGGCTGCTGTAGTCCCACCACTTAGAGCTATTGAAAATATAATCGAACCCCGCCTGGGCGGTTTCCTTGGTTTGATCGGCGGTGCAGCCCAGGGTTTCGGCGGCGAAAACCGTATCGGGGTACTTGGTTTTGATGTCGTGAATCAACCGCTGCCACCAGTCTTTTGGGATCTGATAAGCCGCATCGCAGCGGAATCCCTTAAACCCCAGGCCGATATAGTGCTCTACAATCTTGAGAAAATATCGATAAAGCACTTCCGGTTCGGCGGTATGCCGATGGTCGAAGCGGGCCAGATCGTACCATACGACTTTTTTGCCGTCTTCCATGCAGTAAGGATGCTCGATTTTGCCGCCACCATCCCGGGCGAACCATTTGGGGTGTTTTTTCACTAATTCAGAATCCACGGCGCAGTGATTGATGACCAGATCAATCATAAAGCGGACGCCGTGTTTCTTTTCCCCCTTTTGAATGACTTCTTTGATTTGGGTTTCCGGTTTTTTGCGGGAACGCTTGTTGACCAGCTTGGGATGGATAGCGAAATAATCGGCAATGGAATAGAGGCTGCCGGAACGTCCGGGTTTCTGGATGGGATTGACAAAGATCCAGTCGAAACCCATAGCGGCGGCGCGTTCGATATGTTGGTCCCAGTGCTTGAATTCACCGGCCAGTAAAGGAAATAAATTATAGATTCTCATCAACGTTGTACCCATCCGTTCAAGTGATAGATCATTGGGTTTCGGGGATTTAGCTGAAAAGCGTGCGCGCCCTCAGGAAAGGGTTTATGGCGTCCCTGAAGGCCGTCCCCGATGTCCACGAAGCAAGGAACCCGGATTATTTATCCCGAATATATTCGTAGATATTGAGATAGTGTTGCCCGGGATGTTTCCAGGAATAGTCATAGCGCATGGCATTGCGGATCAGCTCGCGGAAATGCTCCGGATACTGATAATAACAAGCGATGGCACGGGACAGGGCAGACTCGATGCCGCCATAGTCATAGTCGTTGAAGACGTAGCCGTTACGCTCATGCAAGGGCTTGTCGTGGGCATAATCCTTGTCGAAGACAGTATCGGCCAGACCACCGACGGCACGGACAATGGGAATGGTGCCGTAACGCATGGCGATCAATTGGGTCAGCCCGCAAGGCTCGAACAAACTGGGCACCACAATCATATCCGCTCCGGCATAGATCAAGTGGGCCAAATCCTCGTCAAAGCCGATTTCCAGATGGCAGTCGGGAGAATCGTTGAGGTGGCGCTTGAGTTCCCAGAAATAATTGTTGATTTCCATGTCAGGGCTGGAACCCAACAGCACGAACTGGGCATTGTTGTTCAAAGCATAGAACAAAGCGTGGCGGACCAGATCGAGCCCCTTTTGCGGGTCCAGCCGGCCAATGAAGGCGATAATCGGCTTTTCATTGTCCGCCAGCAACAGCCGGTGCCGCAAGGCCCGTTTGTTGTCGTATTTCTTATCGATGGAATCTACGTTGTAGTGAACAGGAATATGGGAGTCGATTTCCGGGTTCCAAACATCGTAATCAATCCCGTTCACAATCCCGCCGTATTTGTGCTGGTGGGTCTGTAGCGTCGGTTCCAATCCGAATCCCTGGCCGCCGTGCATGGTTTCTCCGGCATAGCGGGGAGAAACGGTGGTGACAAAATTGGAATAAACGATGCCACCCTTCATGATATTCAGAGCATGGGGAATATGGTTGTCGAGCAGGCGATCCGGGTGAAAATAATACTCGGGCCGGTGCAGTCCGGTAGCCGCCAGCAGAAAATCTCCGGTGATGCCTTGATGTTTGAAATTATGGATCGTAAAGCAAACCCGCGGATGGATCATCCCCAAATGCTGATAGATTTCGTAGAGGAATACCGGCACCAGCGCGGTTTGCCAGTCATGGCAGTGAATGATGTCCGGGTGCTTGCCGGATTTGTATAAAAATTCCATGGCCGCCCGGGAGAAAAAGGCAAACCGTAATATATCGTCGTCAAAGCCATAAATCGAACCCCGGTTGAAAAAATTGTCCTGGGAGTGGGGTTCGATAAAAAAACATTTACGGCCGTGGACAAATCCAAACCAAACGGTGCAATGGATATGCCCGTCGTACCACGGTACCCAGAGGTCTTCCATGGTGACATACAGCTCCCAAATATGGTCGTACCGCATGCAATCGTATTTGGGCAGAATGATTTCCACGTGGTTGCCGCGCAGTTCCAGCTCCCGGCTGAGTCCCATGACCACATCGGCAAGCCCGCCCACTTTTGCCAGAGGGGCCAATTCCGGCGTGATTTGTACGATATACATAGGCGGATACTGTGGTCCTGGAGGCGGTTCGTGATGTTCGGGTTGCGGCGCCGGTGTTTCTTCCGCGGGAGGTTCCTGGGGAATGGGCGGGGCGACCGATTCGGCGGCTTCCACAGGTTCAGGCGTGGGCGCCAGCGGGGTTTCTGGCTCTGGATACTCTGGCTTTTTCTCTTCTTTTTTGGTGACAGGTTCTGCCTGCGGAGCAGGTGTAATTTCCCCGGCCGGCTTTTGTTCTGCTTTTTCTTTTGAGCTGACCGCCTCTTTGCTTTCCTCAGACGGGGCTTTTTTTTCTTCCTCAGGTTTTTGAGGGGGAACCAAGAGCGCTTTTCCCTTACCTGTTTCCTCCGGCTTTCGCTTCGGCGCAACAGACTTCTTTGGCGTGGTGGCTTTCTTTTTGCCAGACGGTTTGGACGAGGTGTTTTTATCTGAGCGTTTTTTTACCATATCAAGTACTTCAAGATGAGAAGGATAAAAAGCTAGCTATGTTTTGGACAGTAATCGCGGAAATCCAGGTCAGGAAAAATAGCATCCATGGTTTCCAGCGCCACCAGATAACGTTCGTTAATTCGATGATTCCTGATGGCATCCATGAGGTAATTAAACCTAGCCAAATGGTCGGTAATCCGCTTGTTGGCGTAGTCAACCGTGGTTCCCGATTGCATTATAAACGGCCAGTCCGAACCTTGAGCAAGTAAAAGTGAACGGGCCGCCTGGTCTAGGGCTCTTTCTAGCCATGGCGGGTTCGATTTGTCCCGCCATTGGCAAGCAACGGCTTCCAGTTCCGATTCGGCCTTATGCAGCAACGGGTAAATCCAATCATTGGTATCATTGATCCAAAAGCTGGAATAACCCTGACCGCCCCAACTAGAAGCAGAAGGGGTAGCAACCGGATGGTCAGGAAATGCCTTCAAATAGTCGCCGCAAGTAGCCAACTGGGGGCCGTCAGGATTGGTGGCGGCTTGTCTCAATACCGCTTCCAGCCAGACAGGGCCTTCGAACCACCAATGCCCGAACAGCTCGGCATCGTAGGGGGCGACGAGGACGGGCGGAATTTCCATGCTCTCAGACAACTTTTCGATTTGGCGCTGGCGTTTTTGTAGAAAATCCACGGCGTGGAGGCGGGCCTTTTCTCTGGCCCTTTGCGGCTCATAAACCGCTTTTGGCCGGTCACCGCCTGTAACCCGATAATACTTGATGCCGGTATTGATGCGGATTTTTCCTTCCGGCAAACAAGGCGCCAGATATCCCAGATCGAGATCAAAACCGATATCCCGATAATATTCCCGGTAGTCGAAGTCGCCAGGATAACCTTCCTGGGCGCTCCAGACCTGACGCGAGGATTCGGGGTCGCGGCCGAAGGCCATGACCCCATTACCGCAGTCCAAGGGCTCGTAAACCTCGCATCTCGGCCTTTGGCTGGCGTGCAGAATGCCATGGGTATCAACAAAGAAATAGCTGATGCCGGCTTCCAGTAAAAGCGATTCCAGTCCGGGATAATAGCCGCACTCGGGCAACCAGAAGCCTTGGGGGAGTGCCCCAAAATACGATTCAAAGGTTTGCAGGCCGATTTGAATTTGATTGCGCACCGCGGTGTCGCTGACGCTTAGCAGGGGCAAAAATCCGTGGGTAGCCGCAGTGGTGAGCAATTCAAGATTGCCCACTTGTTGGTGTTTTCTGAAGACGGAAAGCAGATCTCCATGATAGCGTTCTTGAAAATTTTGGAGCGTCTTAGAGAAAAGGCGATGGTAAAACCGGGCCAGATTGTGCATGGCCGGATCACCCTTGGTTCTTGCGATTTCCTTTTCCGCCAAATCAATAAGATTTTGCAAATAAATAATATACCGGCTCTGAAGAAGCTCATCCGCGAGCATGGTAATCAGGGTTGGCGACAAGGAAAGGCTCAGGCGGAATGGAATACTATCTTCCAGGAGACGTTCGAACACTTGGAGCAAAGGCAGATAACATTCAGTTATTGCCTCAAACAACCATCTTTCCTCAAGGAAATCACCAGCTTCCGGATGACGAACATAAGGTAAATGCGCGTGAAGGACGAGGCAAAGAAAGCCTTTTTTCATAGGCGGGAAGCATTGATTCCCTGACCGGATTGAGACTTTTCTTGGTGACCGGTTATTTCCTGGGATGGGTTTTCCAAACTCATAGCGATCCTTTTTTGACGTAATGCAGCCCGAATTTCCGCATCGATGCTTTCTTCGTCATACGGGTTAATTGGCAATTTCATTTCCCGGGGTGCGGGAAGCAAATCCAATACCTTTAGCATATTTTTGCCCGCAAGGGTTTTTTTGATTTCGGCGTCGATGAGGGCTTCGTCATAGAAGATTTTGTCTTCTTCTGAAACTTCCAGCCGCGTCTTCCGACGGGGCAAATCCCCCTGGACCACTGTCAATCTAGCTCTGGGTACATGAATGGTATTGGAGACTGCAAAGGCAGTGAATTTATGCTCGGCCCGTATGCCTATTTCAACGAGGTACCAGGTATCATCTATGAGCAGAGTAATCTTTTTACTTTTGGAAAACGGCTTCAAACCTATATCAAACCACAGCTTTGACTTAGAAGGTTTTTTAACGCCGTCCGGCAACCAATGCACTCTAAGCACGAACTTGCCTCGTTTTAGCAAAGCCGCTTTGTCATCGGCCAACGCCCAGTAGGCGTGCAGGTGATAAGGGTCTACCGGCAATATCACGATTTCTGTCGTCTTAGAGAAATAAGCCGGTGCGTATTTTTGCGAGATCTCGTCACCAATTGCTTTCATTTCTTGGGGTGAGAGGGATTTGCTAGAAGGACACTCCATTGATGGCAACTTCTTTATTCAAAATTTTTTTCCTTCCATATTACCCTACGCGGTAACAATTCAAAATTGGCTGATTCAGTAATTGCGTGAACATCGCCATATCGGGTTTCATCAAATTTGCAGTCCCGCCAACAATATAAGAAACTTCCCCGCCACAACCTTTCATCCTCAGGAGATTAATCACCATGCTAAATAATCAGGAATGGTTCACGGAAATTGACGAAGACAACCACAGCGCCTTTTCCCTCAAAATCAGGCGCAAACTACATGAAGAGCAGACCCGATTCCAGAAAATCGAGATCTATGAAACCGAAGGTTTCGGCAATTTGATGGTGATTGATGGATTCATCATGCTGTCGAGCCGGGACAATTTTCTTTATCACGAGATGATGACTCACCCTGTCCTCTTTTCCCATTCCCATCCCAAAGATGTATGGATCATCGGCGGCGGCGATTGCGGCAGCTTGCAAGAAATTCTGAAGCACCCAGAGGTAAAATCGGCCATTCAAATCGAAATTGACGAGCGAGTCACCCGGCTGTCTGAACAGTATTTCCCGGAACTTTGCCAAGCTAATGGCGATCCCCGGGCGCAATTGAAGTTTGAAGATGGCATCCGCTGGGTTGAAGAAGCCCGAGGCAACTGCGTTGACGTCATTATTGTGGACAGCACCGATCCGTTGGGACCTGGAGAAGGTTTATTCACCGAAAGGTTTTACCGCAATTGCCTGCGTTGCCTGCGGCCCGAAGGGCTGCTCATTCAGCAAAGCGAGTCTCCCCTGTTCCACCCCCATATCCTGCATCCCATGCGCAAGGCTATGAAGTCCGCAGGATTCAAAGAACTTCACACCTTGTTTTTTCCTCAACCTGTGTATCCATCCGGCTGGTGGAGCGGGACGATGGCTTGCACAGACAGCCTTGGCAAATTGAGAGAGGAAGATCTACGCAACAAGCCCTTTTCCACTCGATATTACAATGAGCATACCCACCACGCGGCTTTTGCGGCGCCTGATTTCTTTCTCGAAAATATTGAGCAACTGGAAAACTAAAGGCGTGAGAACCAGGTAAGGCTCCACGGGGCTGTCGATGACGTGTTTTTGGCAGGGAGAACAAAACATGGACATATCTATTGCACTTTCCGGAACAGCCCCATGAAACCATTCCGATACGACCAGACAGTGAGCAAAAGACGGGCAGGCAACCACCTGCCCATTCAGGATAATTTCAGGGACAGGGTTTCAAACTAGAATAATAGGCTGCGAGATTGGCGATGTCTTCATCGCTAAGGCCCGCAGCCATACCGTTCATTAGTTGCGCGGTACGGGTTTTATCTTTATACGCTTTTAATGCTTTAACAATATAGGCTTCTTTTTGGCCCGCCAGGTTGGGATAGGAAGTGCCCGCGGCGCTGATTCCGTTGGCACCATGGCAACCTACACAACCCTTGGACTGGCTAATTTGTTTGCCTGCTTCCGCATCGGCGGCCAAAACGGGAAATTGACACACAGCCATTACAGAAAACAACGTTATGCTGATTAAAAATTTATACTTTTTCATTTACTCCTCCCTTCTTGCATTAAGGCACTGTACAGATCACCAAATCTATAAAGCATTGTCAATCTTTCGGCAACCAATTTTGGCATTTAGACAAGCCCATTGTGAAGATAATGAATATTACTTGCTTTCCGGCTCGGTAGCTCAAAAAGACATCAAGCCAAAAGGTTATTATTCCTATAAATTCAATATGTTATATGAGACATTATGACAGCTTTTAAAACTTATCATTATCTCGAGCGACTTGGAAACTTGATCCGGGCAGAAGCTAGAAAAACTAAAGCTAAGTTGCAACCCGTGCAACTGGAAATGCTGCACTACTTGAATATTTGTAACCGTTACAGTGATACACCCGCCGCTATTACTGAATATTTGGGGCTTACCAAAGGCACAGTTTCGCAGTCCCTTAGCGTACTGGAAAGCAAGGGGTACCTGAGCAAAACCATTGATAAAAAAGATCGCCGCGTCGTGCATTTAAAGTTAACCAAGAAAGGGCGGGATATATTAGCCGGCAGCCTGCCCCCCAAAGTATTAACCATGGGTTTAGAAAGGTTGCCGCCGCAGCAACACGCGCAAATTATTGACAGCTTGCACCATTTGCTCAGTGCAATGCAGGAATCCCACGGGCTTAAAACCTTTGGCGAATGCAGGACTTGTCACAGATTAAACCGCGATGAAAACGGCTATTCCTGCCAGCTGACCGGTCAAACGCTTCGCGAGGAAGAAACTGAACTTATTTGCCGGGAACATTTGACGCCCAAGCCCCCGGCAACCAATAAAGTAGCCTGATCCCCCTCCGATAACGAAGGGGGGACCTTCCTTTACTACCAGTGATAGCCTTTTTCCTCGTGTAGCACAATATCCAGGCCTTCGGTTTCTTCGTCGCGGGAAACGCGCAATCCCAAAAGAGCATCAAGCAATTTCAACAAAACGAAGGAAACCACGGCACACCAAGCTACTGCCGATATCACTGCAATCGCTTGCACGCCGACCTGGTGACCAATAGTCACGCTATCGGGCAACCCCAGTCCTCCCAACGATTCAGCAGCCAAAATTCCTGTCATGAGAGAACCGAGTATGCCGCCGATTCCGTGAACGGGGAAAACATCGAGCGAATCATCAATTTTCAAGACCCGCTTGATAATCTGAGTGGCGGTAAAACAAATGCCACCCGCCAGCACACCCAAAACCATTCCTCCCAATGGACCAACATAACCCGAGGCCGGAGTAATCGTTCCCAAGCCGGCTACCATTCCGGTCACCACACCGAGAGCGCTGGGTTTTCCAAACCGGATCCATTCAATGAACATCCAAGTCAAAGCCCCTGCCGAGGCGGCAATGTGGGTTGCCAAAATGGCCATGCCCGCAGCGCCATTGGCGGCCAAGGCGCTGCCGCCATTAAAGCCGTACCATCCCACCCAAAGCATACCGGCACCAGAAACTGTCATGGTCATATTATGCGGCGGCATGGGGACATCGGGAAATCCCCTGCGCGCCCCCAAAACCAATGCTGAAACCAACGCCGCCACGCCACAAGTGATATGCACGACGATACCGCCGGCAAAATCCATCACCCCCAAGTCAAACAGCCAGCCGCCGCCCCATACCCAGTGACAAATGGGTACATAGACCAACAGTAGCCATAATGCACTGAAACAAATCATGGCTGAAAACCTCATCCGCTCGGCAAAGCCGCCCACAATCAGAGCCGGAGTAATGATGGCAAAGGTCATTTGAAACATCAGGAAAACGGACTCGGGCAGGTTACCGGTCAGGCTCTCAGGTCCAATTCCGTTGGCAAAGACCTTGGAAAAACCGCCAATAAATGGATTGAGTCCACCCCCATCGGTAAATGCCAGACTGTATCCCACTGCCAGCCATAATAAAGAGACGACACCTGCAATCACGAAACATTGCATCAGCACCGACAGAACGTTTTTGACCCGCACCAGCCCGCCGTAAAACAGCGCCAGACCTGGCAATGTCATAAACAAGACAAGCGCCGTCGAAGCAAGAATCCAGGCGGTATCCGCACCATTCATCTGATCAGCCCACGCTGGCACCGGGCCAAGCATGGCAACGCTAGCAAATAGCCATTTTCGACTTATTATTTTCATGCTTATCTCCGAGTCGATTCAAAGAGCATCCATGCCGGATTCACCAGTTCGAATACGCACCACCTGTTCCAGAGAAGAAACAAACACCTTGCCATCTCCAATCTTACCGGTGCGCGCTGATTTGACAATGACTTCCACCACCCGGTCGACAAAATCTTCCGCCACCGCCACCTCAACCTTTACCTTGGGAAGAAAATCCACCACATATTCCGCGCCGCGGTACAACTCGGTATGTCCCTTTTGCCGCCCATAACCCTTGACTTCGGTGACAGTCATCCCGGCAATGCCGATATCGGACAAAGCTTCGCGGACATCGTCCAGCTTAAAAGGCTTTATGATTGCAGTAATCAATTTCATTAGCTTACTCCTCCAGGTAACAAACAAATTTTCCCGCAAACTATGCCCCAAAATGGGGCAAAATACAATGAAAGCCAGCACTCCATATCCTGAAAACATTCCAACCCGCGTACTTAAAAAACACCATTCTAGACCTTAACAGCCAATCGGCTTTATTTAATAACCAAAATTTATATTCATACGCGCTTAAGTAATTTCTTGGGTTTTTAATGAATAAATTTTTAGCATTCAAGAGTTTAGAGTCCTTAAGTAGAATCCTTTCGTGCGGCCAGCCAGGGCAGTATTACCTGGCTGGTCGTTTTTTCCAAGCAAGCCGAAGGGAACAAAATGGATTGCAAAACAGCCATCAACCAACTAAAATGCAATCATCGAAATCATTGATTGCAGATTATCACTCATGGCCAGTTTGACCATCCGAAATCTCGATGAGGACATCAAGCAACGTTTGAAGTTAATTGCCGCCCGTCATGGCCATTCCCTGGAAGAGGAAGCGCGTCAGATTCTCCGGCGGGCTGTCCTGAAGGAAAGAGGCGCTTCCGGCCTTGCCACCCGCATAGCACGGCGCTTCCGGGAGGTAGGCGGAGTAGATCTGCCACAACCTGAACGCTCAAAACCCCGTAACCCGCCCTGTGTTACTGAAGACAACTAAGCAATGGTGCTGCTTGATACGAACGTATTGTCTGAATTGATGCGCCCGGCGCCCAATCCCAAGGTCATGGACTGGTTGGATGGTTGGCCCGCGGAAGATGTCTGGATCTCCGCCATCACGATGGCGGAGATTTTATTTGGAATCCGTCTGCTGGCTGATGGCAAGCGCAAATCAGACTTATTGCGGTTGGCCGAAACCATGTTTCAGGAAGATTTCGCCGGGAGCTGCCTTCCTTTCGATGATCTTGCAGCCAAAAACTATGCGGATATTGTTGCCGCAAGAAGACAAGCCGGGCACCCCATCACTGTGGAAGACGCCCAAATCGCCGCTATCGCCACATCCTGCCACCTGCTTTTGGCGACACGCAACACGAGAGACTTCGAAGGCATCAATAACTTGACTGTCATTAATCCATGGGAATAACCAGTACATTTTCTCGGGTGGATGACACAACGAACTTTTGCGGATCGCATCTGAACATTCGTGCAAAACTGCCCGATCTAGCGTCTTCCCATAGACGGCAAGTCTCGAAATCAACTATGCTAAGTGGATCATTCAATCCAAATGAGGCCTACCATGTTCGATCCCAAAAATCTGGATGATCTGGCGCAACGATTAGCGAACGCGATGCCCGCGGGCCTTCAGCATCTGCGCGAGGACATGGAAAAGAATTTCCGCGCCATTTTACAAAGCGCCTTTTCCCAAATGAATCTGGTCAGCCGGGAAGAATTCGAAGTCCAGGCCGCCTTACTCAAACGCACCCGGGAAAAGCTGGAATCCCTGGAAAAACAAGTGGAAGCACTAGAGCAGCAGCTCAAGCCCTGAATGTCCCTCGCCCTCGTTTACAGCCGGGGTCAGGCAGGCATTGATGCGCCAGAGGTCTGCGTCGAGGTACACCTGGCAAACGGTCTACCGAGCCTGGCCATTGTTGGCCTGCCGGAAACCGCAGTCAAAGAAAGCAAAGACCGGGTCAGAGCGGCGCTGATCAATTGCGGCTTTGACTTCCCCACCCAACGCATCACCGTCAATCTCGCCCCCGCCGACCTTCCCAAGGAAGGGGGGCGTTTCGATCTGGCCATTGCTCTGGGGATCTTGGCCGCATCCCAGCAAATCCCCGCAAACAATTTATCCAACTTTGAATTTTTGGGAGAACTGTCGTTAAGCGGTGAACTGCGGCCCTTCCGCGGCGCCCTCCCCGCTGCCCTCCAATGTAAAAAATCCGGCCGGACAATGATTCTGCCTACCGATAACAGTGATGAAGCCGCGCTGGTACAAGGGCTGGAAGTGCTTCCGGCTCATCACTTGCTGGAAGTGTGCGCTCACTTGCAAAACCGGCAACTGCTTTCACCACACCCGTCACCCGCAGTAACCTCTATCTCACAGGATACCTTGGACTACGCTGAAGTACGGGGACAGTATCAAGCCAAGCGGGCCATGGAAGTCGCTGCTGCAGGTGGACACAACCTTCTTATGATCGGTCCGCCAGGATCGGGCAAATCCATGCTCGCGCAACGATTGCCGACGATTTTGCCGCCACTGACAGAAGAACAAGCCTTGGAAAGCGCCGCCATTGCTTCTATCAGCGGACTTCCCCTGGAAGCCTCCGGCTGGCGCCGCCCACCGTTCAGAGCCCCCCATCACACCGCCTCGGCGCCTGCGCTGGTGGGCGGTGGCGGACAACCCAAACCCGGTGAAATCAGTCTCGCACATAACGGGGTTTTATTTCTGGATGAGCTACCGGAATTCAACCGCAAGGTTCTGGAAGTTCTGCGCGAGCCCTTGGAAAACGGCCATATCACCATTTCCAGGGCCGCTCACCAAGCCCACTTCCCAGCCCGGTTTCAACTAATCGCCGCCATGAATCCCTGCCCTTGCGGCTATCACGGCGACCCATCCGGCTGCTGCCATTGCACTCCGGAGCAAATCCGCCGCTACCGGGAGCGCATCTCCGGCCCCCTGTTGGACAGAATTGATATTCACATCGAGGTCTTGTGCCAAACAACGGAACTGCTCGACGCTGATCATCCCCCTCCCCTTGCCAGCTCTGAAATGCGCGCCCGGGTAGCAAACGCCAGAAAGATAGCTTTGGATCGCTGCGGCAAACTGAATGCGCATCTCAGTGTGAAGGAAATCGATCAATTTTGCTTAGTGGAAAAATCAGCTCAAACACTTCTCGCCCAGGCCGTGGAACGATTGGGGCTGTCCCACCGGGCTTTTCACCGAGTTCTGAAAATGGCCCGCACCATTGCCGACCTCGATCACAATGAGTCTATTTCCATACCGCATATCAGCGAGGCCATAGGGTACCGGAAGCTGGACCGGAGCCCATTGCAAACCCCAGTGGCTTCAGTCAAATCCAATGCCACTTCTTGAAAAATTTGATATCCGCCGCCGAAAAACTCCTGCCATACTCAATGTCTCCATGCACGCCATGAGGCAAGCATTACCCCAACTCAAAACCGGCAGGCAATCACAAACCATGGATTTTGAAGCATTGAAAAAAGCCGTCGGCTTCCCCATTATTCTGATGAGTTCAAGCGTTATTAAAAGCTTGGCCTTCCTGTCAGGACCTCTTCATTTAAACATGTAAAGGGTTGAATGGAGGGGCTGGTGGTCTGATTCGAAAGCCTCACCGGCAGGGAGGCCGGCGTGGAGCCTACAGGGAAGTATTCACGGCGTTTTTCGAATCAGACCACCAGCCCCCGCATGACTAAATGACGAAGACCTGACCTTCCAGTAAAAATTCTTAATTTCTGAGTGTTTTTGTGTAAAATTGAGAGGTTCGTGACCCCTCACATCTCTGGGGAAACTGGAATTAACATCAACACCAAGCACGAGGAGGGACTCCATGAGTGTATTAGTAGGTAAACCTGCTCCCGATTTTACTGTGCCGGCGGTTTTGGCCGATGGCCAAATTGTCGACGAATTCAACTTTTCTGAAGCCACCAAAGGCAAATATGCCGTTTTGGTATTCTATCCATTGGATTTCACCTTCGTATGCCCCACCGAGCTGATTGCGCTTGATCATCGCGTCGAAGAATTCCAGAAACGCAATACGGAAGTCATTGCCGTTTCCATTGACTCCCAGTTCACCCACAATGCCTGGCGCAACACCCCGGTGGAAAAAGGCGGCATTGGTCCGGTCCGTTATACCATGGCGGCGGATATCGGCCATGAAGTGGTCCGCGCTTACGACGTGGAAGCCGAAGGTCCCCATGTTGCCTATCGCGGCAGCTTTTTAGTTGACAAAGATGGTATTGTTCGCCATCAGGTAGTCAACGACCTGCCACTGGGACGGAACATGGACGAATTGATCAGAATGGTGGACGCGCTGCAATTCTTCGAGCAACACGGCGAAGTCTGCCCCGCCAACTGGAAACCAGGCCAAGAAGGCATGAAGCCAGATCCCCAAGGCGTCGCTCACTTCCTGGAAGAACACGCCAAGGAACTATAAAGCAAATCGCAGATGGCTTGAGTTAAAAAAGCCGCCAGAAGTAAACCTCTGGCGGTTTTTTTCGTTAGCCTTAACTCTGATGTTACGCACGATCCTTCCGCATTATCTTCCCTCTCCCCAACCCTCCCCCACAAAAGGGGGAGGGGGCAAAGGCGGATTCTCTAATCCTGCCACGCCGGCGAGGAAGAGAATGTGGACTGTTCTCCACCCTTCCTCTACAACGGAACGGATAGGAGTAGCGGCAAACCAAACGTTGCTCCCCTCTCCCTGTGGGAGAGGGGCTAGGGGGGGGGGGCAATCCGGACAAGTGCGTAACATCAGCTTAAATTATTTCTTAAGACGATTCACCCGCAGAACTAGCCAGCCACCGTTTGCGGACGAACCAGGCCAATAACAGTCCCAATGCGTAACCTGCCACATGCAAAGCGTACAACTTCATCGTACCGCCGTGATGCAGTGTTGCACTGGCAGGTTTCAGCACTAAAATCCACCATAAAAAAACCACTATATAATAGGCCGCCACGCCGTTTACCGCCCAAAACACGGGTCTTGGGTCATTCATCTGAACCGCTGTCCGGTAAAACCAGATGGCAATGGCGATAGCAATTAATCCTCCTATCATGACACTCCTCCTTATATTTTTTTATTGACTTGACTCAGTTACATCATAAATCCATCTCGATTCATTTGAAATTCAGCCTTATGCTTACATCATCAAAAAGCGGGTGTTCAAATCATATGCACCCGCAATTTTCGATGCCGTCACATTCCTGTGACGGATAAATCATATCCTGTTATAGCGGAAAGCGCTTGTACAACATCAAGCCGCTTGCAAGCAAACCGGATACAATAGGCAATTTAAGGATTAGTCCCAGCGGGAGGATACAATGGGGAAAGCAGCTAAATTCCTTCTTTACAGCATTCTTTCAATCATTCTTATCGTCATTATTGCCGCCGTCGCAGTAATGATTCTCGTGGATCCCAATGACTATAAGGACAAAATCACTGAGGTTGTAAAAAAACAGACGGGTCGCGAACTTGCTATAGAAGGCGACCTAAAACTGTCCCTCTTCCCCTGGATTGGCCTTCAAACCGGCAAATTGGTACTCGGCAACGCGCCAGGCTTTGGCCCGGAACCCTTTGCCGCCATCGAAGAAACCGATATCAAGGTCAAATTACTTCCCTTGTTTTCAAAAAGAGTGGAAGTCAAACACATAGTATTAAAAGGCTTGGCGCTGAATCTGGAGAAAAATGCCAAAGGCATCACCAATTGGGATGATCTGGCCAAAGCCCAAGAGGCCAAAGAAAAAGCAAAACCTTCCCCGCAGGAAGCACCGCCCGAAACCAAAGCAGCGCTTCCGGCATTGGCCCTGGGGGGCTTCACCCTTCAAGATGCCACCGTCGTCTGGAACGACCAGCAAGCCGGCAAAAAAATTCGCATCGAGCATTTGAACGCCCGCCTGGATGCCTTGAAATTCGGCAAACCCACCAATTTTACCCTGGGTTTTTTACTGCAATTGAACGATCCCCCGCTTAAGGAAACCATTTCTTTATCCACAGACCTGGTCATCGCGGAAAACCTAAAGCAATTTGAACTTAATCATTTAAAACTCAAATCCCACACCGAAGGCAGTACTATTCCAAGCGGCCGTCTTGACACTGATTTGAACGCTTCCATCGTCCTGGATCTGGACAAGCAAACCCTCAAAGTTACCGGCCTCAAACTGGAAGCGGCAAAAACCGTGGTCAGCGGAAATCTGCAAGGCCAAGGCATTATCGACAATCCCAAAATCAGCGGCAAGCTGAAGACGCGGCTCAACCCCAAACAAACTATGTCGGTTTTGGCCATGGAAGCCCCCAAGACCCAAGATCCCAATGTTCTGGAAAAAGTGGAAATCGATTTTGATCTTCTGGCAGGCAAGGATTCCCTGGCACTTAAAAACCTGCTTTTACTTCTCGACGAGACCCAAATGAAAGGGCACGTCAACCTCAACAATTTTGCCAACCCCAACATCGCATTCAACCTGGAAGCCAATGGGATTGATGTGGACCGTTATCTTCCGCCACCAAGCAAAGCCCCTCAAGCCAAGGCAGAAAAGGCTGCACAACCAGCCCCAAAACAGGATACCCAACCTGGCGAACTGCCCCTGGCGGCCATTGCCGGATTGAATCTGGACGGAAAAATTCATATCGGCAGCGTAAAAGTCAAGGGTTTGAAAATGCAAGACATTTCCCTGACCGCCAAGGGGAAAGACAAAAAAATGACCTTCAAGCCCGTGATTGGCAAGCTTTATCAAGGCTATTCAAAAGCTGTCATCAATATCAACGCCCGCGGGAAAACGCCTGCTTTGGCAATCTCTGAAGAAATGGACAAGGTTCAAATTGAACCTTTGCTGAAAGATTTGACGGGAAAAACTTACCTTGCCGGCACCACGATTTTAAAAACCAATCTCACTACCCGCGGCAAGGATGTGCCGGCTATCAAACGCAACTTGAATGGAAAAATCAATTTTCACGTCAAAGACGGCAGCTTGAATAATGTCCAGATCCTAAAACTCATCAAACAAGGTGAAGCCTGGTGGAAGGGAAAGGGCGCAGTGGGAGGCGAGCAGCTCAACAAGCTCCGCTTCGTGGGCTTGAACTTCCTGGCCAGCGTTAGAAACGGCGTGGTCAATACCGATGAATTCTTAATAGATAGCAGGAAAATCCGGATTGAAGGCACCGGCACCATCGATTTGGTGCAGGAACAACTGGATTACCGGATTACCGCGGTGCGCCTGAAACATAAGGAAGAAGCCGGCAAGGAAGTCGCTTTAGCCAAAGGCATGCCCGTCATTATCAAAGTTACCGGCCCCTTGGGCAAACCCAAATACATGCTGGATGTCGTGCAAATGGCCTACGAAAAAAATAAACAAAAGATTGAAAAAGTGAAGGGGAAAATAGAGAAAAAGGTCGTCAAGAAACTGGAGAAAAAGCTGGGCAAGGAACTGGGCGGCAAAGCCGGTGAAGTGCTCGAAAAAGGCGTGGGCGGCGCACTGAAAGGCCTCTTTGGCAAATGATTCCAGCCCGCCAATTCCAGACAATTCTACTGGATTGGTATGACAAGAATGGACGCAAAGGCCTGCCCTGGCAACACAATCCGACACCTTACCGGGTTTGGGTGTCGGAAATCATGCTCCAGCAAACCCAGGTGGCCACGGTCATCCCCTATTACCTGCGTTTTATGGATGCTTTTCCAGAAGTGCAAAGCTTGGCGTCTGCCGATCTGGACGAAGTCTTGCCCCTGTGGGCAGGCCTGGGTTACTACACCCGCGCCCGCAATCTCCACCGTGCCGCGCAAAAGATTGTCGCAGATTTTGATGGCCGATTCCCTGAAACCCCAGAGCAACTCTCCACCCTGCCCGGCATTGGCCATTCAACCGCGGGCGCCATCATTAACCTGGCATTCAACCGGCCAGCCCCCATGCTGGATGGTAATGTAAAACGCTTGTGGACCCGCCTTCACGGTATCGAAACCTGGCCTGGGGAATCAACCACCGAAAAACAGTTGTGGCAACTGAGCGAGATATATCTGCCCCCAACCCGGTGCCGGGAATATACACAAGCTTTGATGGATTTTGGCGCAACGCTCTGTACCCGCACTGGTCCACAATGCGACCCATGCCCTCTTAAAGACCATTGCCTGGCGTTTAAAAGCGGCAAAGTAGCCTCAATTCCAGCAAAAAAACCAACCAGCCTAAAACCCATCAAAAAGAGTTACTGGTTGGTACTACACAATAATCAAAACCATTTCTTCCTGATCAAACGCCCTCCTTCTGGTATCTGGGGCGGCCTTTGGGCATTTCCCCAATGGGAATCCCGCCACGCATTGGAAAATCATTGCCAAAATACCGGCATTGACCCAAAAAAGATTCAATGGCTGAATAAACAACGACACACCTTCACCCACTTTCACTTGGATTTCACCCCTGCCGTCTATTCCAGCCCGCCATCGGTTCTTGAAATCAAGGAATCCACGGGACAATGGCATCGTTTTGATAATCCACACCTGGCGGCGCCCGCGCCGGTAAAAAAACTCATGCAAGCCCTACTCGTCTAGGCTGCCAGACACGTGTGATAAAATGATCAGACTAAAAACGACGGACTATCTGAGGCAATCCTAAATGGCACGCATCATCAAATGTGCAAAACTCGGCATCGAAGCAGAAGGATTGGACGCTCCACCCTTCCCGGGAGAGGAAGGTAAAAGAATATACCAACACATCTCCAAACAGGCCTGGCAAGAATGGCTGAATTTTCAGACCATGCTCATTAACGAGCACCGACTCACGGTTTTCGAACCCGAAGCCAAAGCCTTCCTTGCCCAAGAACGGGAAAAATTCCTTTTCGGCTCAGGCGCAACCATGCCAGAAGGCTATGTTCCAGTGGCTGAGGACAAAGATCAATCTTGACAGCCACCCCCAATCTTTAGTTTAATACGCGTTTTCCAATACATGGCCAGGTAGCTCAGTCGGTAGAGCAGGGGACTGAAAATCCCCGTGTCGGCAGTTCGATTCTGTCCCTGGCCACCAAATAATCAAAGCCCTGTTGGACTCACCCGATAGGGTTTTTTTATTTGTGTAATACAGGCACATATTGCGGTAAGGAAAGGGCGCAGGATTTAGTTTTTTCTTACATTGTGCTAAGGTTCATGGAATTTTGCATTGAACCTTTTACACACATATGTTGACAAAAATTTTTGCGGTTTTCGGCGTTCTTTTCATTACCGGCAGTGCTTACGCTGATGCGCTAAAACAAGCCATCAAAAAGGAAGAAGGCCTACTTTCCGATTCTGCCCGAAGTCAGAAAAAAATCGATCATTTGGATGATGCCAGCAGGCAAATGCTGGATGAGTACCGCCGTACCCTCAGGGAAATTGAGTCTCTCAAAACCTATACTCAACACTTACAAACGTTAATAAAATCCCAGCGTCAGGAAAAGGCGGAATTGGAAAGGCAAATCCATGAGATAGCAGTGGCTGAACGAGAAATTGTGCCATTGATGATTAAAATGGTGGAATCGCTGGACCAATTCATCAAACTGGATACGCCTTTCCTGCCAGAAGAACGTGGGCAACGAGTGGCGCAACTCAAATCCTTGTTAAAATCCGCAGAAGTAAGCGATGCGGAAAAATTCCGCCGGATTCTGGAAGCCTTTCAAATCGAAAACGAATATGCCCGCACCATTGAAGCCTACCGCGCCGATTTAACCTTGGAAAACCAAACCCGGCCGGTGGATTTTTTAAGGGTGGGTAGAGTGGCATTGTTCTATCAAACCCTGGACGGTGAAACTTCGGGCTTCTGGAACCCTAAACAGCGACGTTGGGAGATTTTACCGGACAATTACCGCCGCCCTATCCGCAAGGGACTTCGCATTGCCCGCAAACAAGCCGCCCCGGATATTCTGACGCTACCCACCCCAACGCCGGAGACAAGTCGATGAATTATCGCTGGTTGCTTTTATTGTTTTTGACTATTGCCAGTCCGCAATGGCTTGCAGCGGCGCCGGGTCCTTTGGATCAATTATTAGAGAAAGTCAAACAACAGCAACAAGAAGTCAGCCAACTGAACCGCGAACGGGAAGCGCGCTTCCGGGCAGAAAAGAGTCAGCAGCAAAGGCTTTTGGCTCAGGCCAAAGCGGAATTGGCCAGGCTGGAGAAACTAAGCAAGGCACTGAAAGCAGAATTTACCGCCAACCAGGAAACCCTGGCCAAGTTGGAGGAGGAACTACAACAGAGCAGTGGCATACTGGGAGAAATCGTTGGCACGGTACGGCAGGCTGCTGGTGACTTGCAGACCACGCTGAAAGAATCTCTGGTTTCCGCCCAGTTTCCCGGACGGGCTGAAAAATTGGCGCCCATCACCAACAGCAAGCGGCTGCCCACCTTAGAGCAACTGGAATCCCTATGGTATCTCTACCAGCATGAGATGACCGAATCGGGCAAGGTTACCAAATTCAAAACCCAAATCCTGACTGCCGGTGGAGAACCACAATCCAGCGAGGTCATTCGCGTTGGCGTCTTCAATGCGCTGGCGCAAGGTCAATATTTACGGTACTTACCAGAGACCGAAGGGCTTATTATGCTTCCACGCCAGCCTGAACGGCGGCTGCAAAAACTGGCTCATGGGTTTATGGACGCCACCGGGGATTACGCCCCTTTGGGCATTGATCCCACCCGCGGCGTACTGTTAAGCATGTTGATTAGCTCACCAACCGTCTGGGAACGCATTCAACAAGGCGGGCTCATTGGTTATATCATCCTGGCATTGGGCGCCATTGGTTTGCTGCTGGCGCTATGGCGCTTTATTGTGCTTAGCGGCATTGGCAAAAAGATAAACGTGCAATTGCAAGATCTGGACAATCCACGTGACGACAATCCCTTGGGCAGAGTGTTAATAGCGGGGCTGCAAGCCAAAAACTTGCCACCGGAAACCATGGAGAACTTGCTTGACGAGGCGATTTTGCGGGAAATTCCAGCCATTGAGCGCGGCATTTCCCTGGTCAAACTGATTACCGCTGTAGCGCCTCTGCTGGGTCTATTGGGAACGGTGACTGGGATGATTGAAACCTTTCAATCCATCAGTCTGTTTGGCACGGGCGATCCCAAGTTGATGGCCAGCGGCATCTCCCAGGCGTTGGTTACGACCATGCTGGGTTTAATTGTCGCCATTCCCTTGTTGTTTATTCATTCGCTGCTGGCCAGCCGAAGCAAAACCCTGATCCAGATCCTGGAAGAACAAAGCGCCGGAGTTATCAGCGCTATTGTGGAAAAACGCGCCGCTTAAACCATGCTACTGTTGGAATCCATTGAAGACTTTCTGGCCCTTGGGGGGCCTGTCATCCAATACATTCTATTGCTCTCCGTTGTGCTTTGGACCCTAGTCACGGAAAGATTTCTGTTTTTCCGCTGGGTCTATCCGAACCTTCGTGATCAGTGGCTGAATCAGTGGTCCCAGCGTCAGGAAAAGCATTCTTGGTATGCTCATAAAATTCGCGAGGCAATGATCTCGAAAGCCCGCCAGCAACTGGGTAAAACGCTTTTGCTCATCAAGGCCCTGGTAGGTTTGTGTCCTTTGCTGGGTCTACTAGGAACCGTCACCGGCATGATTCACATGTTTGACGCCATGGCCGTCTTTGGCAGCGGCAACGCCCGCGCCATGGCCACCCATATCTCCCACGCCACCCTACCCACTATGGCTGGGATGACAGTTGCGATTGCAGGACTGTATTTCACCCAACGGATTCAGCAACGAGTGGAAGAAGAAACCCGCCACCTCACCGACATGCTCCATTTCGACTAAGCCCATGAAACGACGATTTTCCCGCAGCGACGATCAAGAAACCGGTGAAATCAACCTGACGCCCATGTTGGACATTGTGTTCATCATGTTGATTTTCTTTATCGTCACCACCTCTTTTGTCAAAGAAGCCGGCATCGAAGTCAACCGTCCCAGCGCCCAGACCGCCCAGCGTAAGGAACGGGGGAATATCGTCATCGCCATCAAGCCCAATGGTGAAATTTGGATTGACAAAAGGCCGGTGGATATCCGCTCTGTACGGGCAGTGGTTGCCCGGCTGCGGGCTGAAAATCCCTTGGGAACCGTGATCATTGCCGCGGACCGCGACGCCAAAGTCAACATCTTGACCCGGGTGATGGACCAGGTACGCCTGGCAGGGGTTACCGACATGGCCATCGCCGCAACCGCACAGGCCCAATGAACATCCGCTTGTGGCTTACTGCCTCGGCCACCGGGTTGCTCGTTTCCCTGGGACTTTTTTGGCTGATGCAGCTGATGATTTCTACTGAGAACCTAAAGCTGCCAGAAACCGAGCCTATCCGGATGGTGGATTTCGTGCGCTTGAAACCACAACCCAAACTGCCCCCACCTACCCGAAGAGAACCGCCCAAACCGCCGGAAAAAGAACCGCCGCCCCCTAAAATACCCTTGACCACGCCTCGACAAGTGGCAACACAAGCACCAGACATTGATTTACCCCCATTGGATATCCCGCTCAATAGCGAACGACTCACCAGTTCATTGACTGTGGGAGTTGCTCCCGGACCTGGGCTTCAACCCAGCGCCAATCTGATCCCATTGGTTAGAGTCCCACCTCGCTACCCCGTAAGGGCCCAGATGCGCAAAATCGAAGGTTGGGTCAAGATTGAATTTACCATTACCGAAGATGGCTCGGTTAAAGATGCCAGAGTCGTGGAAGCTCATCCCAAGGGCGTATTTGAGCACGCCGCTTTGCAAGCCATCCAGCGATGGAAATTCAAGCCCAAGGAAATTGATGGCCAAAAAGTTCCCCAAAGGGCGGTACAGGTTTTGGAATTCAAGCTGCGCCGGCGATGATGAGACTTACCCGATTATTTCTGCTGTTGATCCTGACCACTACCTCTGGATGGCCGGTTCACGCGGCTACCGTTTCTCCCCAGACTTTCAATACTCTCAAAAAGGCCGAACAGCTTCTCGATAAAAAAGCCTACGGGAAGGCCATTGCGATTTTGCAAGCCCGGTTGAACAAGGTGGGTAAGAAACCCTTGGAACAGGCGTTAATCCTCAGAGCGCTTGCTTCTGCCCATGCTGCCAAAGGCAATTACCAGAGCGCCATCCCCTTATTGGAAAGAGCATTGGCAACCAATGCCCTGACCGATACCCAAAAGCGCCAAGCCCTGAGAATGCTCGGGCAACTATATCTAGCACAAAACCAACCGGCAAAGGCCGTAAAAACCCTGGAATCCTGGCTGAAAACCGCTCCCAAAATAGAGCCGGAAGATTACCTGCTCTTGGCCCATGCTTACACACAACTGAAACGTTACCGCCCGGCTCTCAAATATATCAACCAGGCAATCGCCCAAACTTCCAAGCCCAAAGAATCCTGGATTCAATTGCGGCTCAGCCTTAATTACTATTTGAAAAACTATTCGGCGGCCATTCAGGATTTGCACCGTCTGATCCGAATGAAACCCAACCACAAACCTTACTGGGAGCAATTGACCGCGCTCTATCAATTATCCAGGAAACCCATCACGGCGGCTGCAGTAGTTGAACTACAAGTATTAGTGGATATGTTGACGAAGGAAAAGGAGATCCTGCAAGGCATACAACTGCTCCGGGCCATCCATGTCCCTTACCTTGCCGGCCGAAGATTACAGCAGGAAATGACGAAAGGGCGGGTAAAGAAGACGCTAAAAAATCTAAACCTGCTCGCTTCATGCTGGACTGAAGCCAGGGAATTCAAAAAGGCGCTGCAAGTTTTGGAACGCACTGCCGCTTTAAGCGCCGATGGAAAAATACATTTCCGTCTCGGGCAATTGTATATAGAGCAAGAGCAGTGGCAAAAAGCGGCCCAGGCGCTTCGCTCGGCATTAAAGAAAGGCGGGCTTAAATCACCGGGCAAGGCATGGCTGCTTCTGGGTAGTGTGCTGTACGAAATGAAAAAGACGACCCAAGCAATCCAGGCTTTCAAAAAAGCCTTGCAATACAAACGAACCCGTCAATCCGCCCAGCAGTGGTTGGCTTTTCTCAGCCAAAAAGCCGCATGACAGCAGACGTCCGTAGAAGAATCCGCAGTTTCGTGCGCCGGGAAGGCCGATTTACGCCAGCGCAACAACGGGCTTTGGACACCTTATGGCCAGATTACGGCTTGCATGTTGACAACAGCCTGCAACCGGAAAGGATTTTCGGCCGCAACGCACCATTAATTCTGGAAATCGGCTTTGGTAATGGGGAAAGCTTGATTGAAATGGCCTCAAGTCGGCCGGATCTGGATTTTATTGGTATTGAAGTGCATCGGCCCGGGGTTGGCCGGTTGCTGTTGGCATTGGAAGCCCAAGCACTAAAAAACGTCAAAGTCTATTGCGCCGATGCGGTGGAGGTTTTGGAAAAATGCATTCCCGATGCTTCCCTCCAACGGGTGAATATCTTCTTTCCCGATCCCTGGCATAAGAAAAAACATCACAAACGCCGACTCATCCAACCCGCCTTTATTCAAAGGCTGGAAAATAAGATCGAACCAGGTGGGATACTCCACATCGCTACTGACTGGCCGGATTATGCCCGACACATTGAAGAAACATTAGCCCTTCAGCCTGCATTTTCCCCCATGGATCCTTCTAATATCACCCCACCCCGGCCCTTAACCAAATATGAGTGGCGGGGGCAGCGTTTGGGGCATCCTATTACAGATTTGGCCTATCTTCGCCGTTAGGAAGCCATGGCCTCGGCGGAAGAACCACTGCTGGTGGTTTCGTCCGGCAGGCCTTTCTTGCCTTCGATCATGGCGACAATGCGCTCCAGATCGCGCTGCTGGGCTAGCAGTGGCGCCAATTCCCGCTCCAGTTTTTCAATTTCCACTTCCATGGATTCCTTGGATTGATTGACCTTGCGCAATACCGCCAGACGCTGCTCAATCATCTTCTTGTGTTCTTTGATTTGATGCACCAAGGGCGACAATGCCATGGCGCTCCAATCGGCAGTTTCCTTGTGAACTTTGTGGAGGAGCTTACGGGACTTGGCCAAAACCGCATTGTAGAGCTTCTGGATCACCAAATGCTGTTCCATCAAGGTGGAAGACATGCTGGTGCGGAAATTCTCGCCTTCCGAAAACAAATCTTCCAAAGTCACTTGATAATCTTTGATGGAAAATTCCGGCGGCTTCACATCGCCATAACCATGCTCTTTGTCGAAGGTATGATAGATTTTTTTGACCAGGGTTTGGGTGTCTTCCACCACCTGGACGCCTTCGCTCAAAACCGCGTTAAGATCATCAAAAACGGCTTTCATCGCCTGTTTCATGCCATAGGTGGTAAAGCTCGCCTCCATGGCCTTGGTGTGCTTTTTGATGATCTGGTCAATCCGTTTGGGTGAAAGGGTATCGAGCATCCGTTTGGCTTGCATGGTAAAAACCCGGCGGCTGGCCTGAAAGCTGTCCACGCTTTGCAAATACTGGCTTTGCTGCTGACGGGTTTCATCCATCAACTGCTCGGTCATCGCCTCGTTTTTGACGTCCATGTTGCGCAGTTCTTCCAGCTGTTTGCGCAATTGCTCTGCTTCGGAGCGGACGACGCTCAGGGATTCCCCCACTAGATGGCCTACCCCTTGGGTTACCGATTGGCGCATAATTTCCCGGCGCCCTTCCAGCACATCCTTGGATAAATAATTCTCCAGGTTATGCAGACGGCTTTTTTCCAGCAAGTTTCTATCGTTTTTCACCTTTGCCAGTAACGCCTGTTTGGCGGATAAAGGAAAGATGGATTTTTCATCGACTTTTAATATCTTCGCCGTCGCCGATACTTGGGAGTGGATTGACTTTTCAATATCTGGGTCGCTTTGGATATCATCCCACAGGGTATCAATCTTATTCATAACCACTGCCACGTGACGCTGATCTGAACCATCCAAACCGCGAACGTGGTTTTGCCACATATCCATGTCGCTCTTGGTCACCCCGGTATCGGCAGCCAACACAAACAGAACAGCCTGGGCACTAGGCAGCATGCTGAGGGTCAATTCAGGCTCTGAACCCAAGGCGTTCAAACCGGGCGTATCCAAAATCACCAACCCTTCCTGGAGAAGCGGATGGGGGAAGCTGATAATGGCGTGGCGCCAGCAGGGGATTTCCACGCTTTCCGGCTCGATATCGCCATGATTCATATCCTCGTGATACAAACCCAAGCGCTTGGCTTCTTCGAGAGGGACCCGCTTGACCGCCACCAATTCTTGAAAAGCTTCCTGCATTTGTATGGGAGAGCTTGGGTCCAGATCAATTTGCAACCAGTTGTCTTGCTTCTCTTTATACTCGCTCATGGAAGCGCTATCGAGACGACTCTCAATGGCCAACAGCCGGATGTAGCTGCCTTTTTCTTGATCGTAGAAAATCTCGGTCGGGCACATGGTGGTTCGGCCAGGCGTGGAAGGCAATAAGCGCACACCTGTCTCGGAAAAGAACAACGCGTTAATCAACTCGGTCTTGCCGCGTGAGAACTCTGCTACAAAGGCAATGGTCATTCTCTCGGTTTCGAGATTCTGACGCATTCCAAGCAGGACCTCCTCGACTTCAGTGGTACTGAGGTCGTACTTTTTGAGCCAAGCACGGTATTGTTCTATCGCCTCCACCAGGCGGTTTTTCCATTGGCCATAGGCTTGCAGCTGTTGCTGAAATTGCATCGTACTCATCTCCGGCATTTAAACTCAGGTTTGTGCAATATCCAAAAAGGTCTTACAGGAAGTGTAGCCGAAAAATCCGTGGTGTCCATGTCTGAGGCGACGCACAACACGACGTGTCTTTTCTGCTGATATGACGGTTTCAAGGGCCATTGGGGCGATTCACTACCTGTTGTTTCTTTTCCGTTTAAAAGTAGTTTAGTCCAGAATCTGAAAATTACCCCTAACACAATCCCACATTTAAAGCAAAAACATCGTTACCAGCTTTTCCAACAACCCTAAAGTCAGCCGCATAAGAAAACCCAAGCCAATAATGGCGATAATGGGAGAGAGATCCAATCCTCCAATGGGCGGCAATAGCCTCCGGCAGGGTCTCATCACCGGTTCGGTCAAATAGGATAATAAGGAATAGACAGGATTATAGGGATCGGGATTGATCCAGCTAAGGAGCGCCTGGATGATGATGGCAAAAATAAAAACATTAAACGCCAGCTTGACTAGCTGAATGAACGCTACCGCGGCTAAAGCGCCGACGGCAACCTGACCACCTCCTTGAAGGAAGGCGACTAAATAGTCGCCCAGCATTTGCAATGCGAACATCAAAACCAGCGATGCCGTATCCACCCGGCCAAAAGAGGGAATAAAACGGCGCAATATTCTCAGCGGGGGATGGGTAATTTTTACCAGAAATTGGGAAATCGGATTATAAAAATCCGCCTCCACCAACTGCAGCAGGAATCGAAGCATCACTGCCAGAATATACAGTCCAAATACTGCGTCGATGAGAAATGTCATCGGATTGGCTAGTAAACCGCTCATTTAATCTTCTCCTCCCAACTGTTCGGATAATTCTTTTGATCGCTCACACGCAGCAGCCAAGGCCTGCTCCACCATCGCCTCAAAGCCGGAATCTTGAAACACAGACAATGCCTTTTCAGTGGTTCCTCCGGGAGAAGTCACGCGAATTCTCAGCTGTTCAGGGCCAAGATCCGACTCAAGCGCCAGCTTGGCGGCTCCCAGTGCCGTTTGTTCCACCAGTAAACGGGCCACCGACGCATCCAAACCAAGCGCAACCCCGGCTTTTTCCATCATTTCCATTAACAAGAAAAAATAGGCGGGTCCGCTGCCGGAAACCGCAGTTACCGCGTCCAGTAAAGTTTCCTCTTCCACCCAGACAGTAATGCCCACAGCGCGCAGTAAGGATTCAGCGGACTCTCTTTGTACTTCAGTCACTAACCCATTGGCGTGCAACCCCGTGGCGGCAGATTGCACTAAAGCGGGCGTATTGGGCATGGCGCGGACAATGGGAACTTCTCCGCCGAGCCAGCGGGCCAAGGAAGCTTCTCTGATGCCCGCGGCAATTGACACGACCAAGGGCTTTTTTTCCTGAACCTCTGGGGCAATTTCATTGGCTACATCCCTGATGTGCTGAGGCTTTACCGCCAAAACCACAATATCTGATTGACGAACCAAATCAGCGTTGTTGGAACAAGCAGTAATGCCGTAGTGGGAAGCCAGCTTTCCCAGCTTTTCATGATCGATATCCACAACCCGAATCTTATCTTTTGGCAACCCATCGGCCACCAGCCCCCCAATCAGGCTAGTTGCCATATTCCCGGCGCCGATAAATCCAATGACGGCTGCTTGCATTCATACCTCCCCTAGCCCGAATATTGCGCCAGCCGGCTTCAGGCCTTCCAGTAATTTATTGATTAAAAAAGAAAATGCTTAATTTTCATAAAATTCGTGGGGTATGATTGCCCCTGGCCCGAATCCTATCCCGGCCCTGGCTTGTCCAGGCACGCCTGGACTTGGGCTTCCTTCAACCCATAGCAACGACGGCTATGGGCCTCAGTCCAGCCCGGCGTCCAACCGCACCTGTCCTGCGCCATCATCCGGGATGCTGGCGCAATATTCGGGCTACATAAAAAGTGGATGCCTGAAGCATCCACCAATGCATTATTCCGATGACCCGGATTTTGATTTTAACTTCCTGAGTTTTTTGTCCTTCTGACGAGTTTTTCCATAACTTTTATTCACGATTTTTCCCCGCCGTGTCCTTAAATCACCTTTTCCCATTGAACGACTCCTTAACTTTGAAAATTCATCAGCAGTTCATTTTACAAGCTGATGAACAATGAAAAAAGCAAAGTTTTCAGAAGATTGGCAACTCTCTGGACTAACCCATCCTTATGCCGCATTACCAATACCGGCTTTGTCTGAAACTGTTTGCCTTTTCCTGTGCCAAAATAGAGTACTTATTAAATAATCATGCCTATAAAATTTGATAGCTTGGGATTTCTTTAAGTACTTGGGGTGGTTCTTCCGTGGGTGTTGGCGGCCTGGATGGCCGCCATCAAGTCCTCAGGGATGAGTTTATGACGTCCCACGGAAGAACCACCCCAGCACCTAGCTGTGTAAATTATGGGCAAGACAAAATTAACCATGACAATACCACCCAATCAGATTACCGGCCTGGTCTTGGCTGGAGGCCGGGCCAAACGCATGAATACTCAAGACAAGGGCTTGATAGATTGCGCCGGCCGACCGCTCATTAGCTATGCCATTGACGTATTAAATCAAGTCTGTAGCGATATATTGATCAACGCTAACCGTTCCCTCGAGCAATATAAAACATTTGGGATGCCTGTCATTCAAGACGCCACTACTACCTTTGATGGCCCGTTGGCGGGTATTCTGGCCGGGCTTAATGTGGCTTCCACACCATATTTAATTTCCATCCCCTGCGATTGTCCGAAACTGGAAGCCGATACGCTTAGGCGCTTGGTTCAGGCCCTGGAAACAAAGAATGGGGAAATTTCCATGCCCCACGATGGTAGCAGAGCCCATCCTGTCATCATGGCGCTGCGCACCCATCTCGCCCCAAGTTTGTCCGCCCAGCTTGCCGCGGGAGAAAGAAAAATTGACCGTTGGACCCAAAAACACGAATGTGTGTTAATCGATTGCAGTGATAATCCGGATCAATTCTTGAATGTCAATACGCCTGAAGATTTACAGCAGATGGAACATCAGTTGCGGACAAAACCGTCATGAGCAAACCAGACATTCTCATGACCCGCGCCGGGCTTGCTTCCGCAGTGCCTGCCACAGCTTACGATGAATACGGCCGACTCCGGGAACTCTCCCTGGCCGCTGAAAGAGCGTTGACAATCTATTTGGACAAGCAGGAAATCGTCACTTTGATGACTATTGGCACCCACCCTGAACTATTGACCCTGGGTTATCTGCGCAATCAAGGGCTAGTGCCAAATCTGGAAGACATCCTCGCCGTTCAGGTGGACTGGGAGGTGGAAGCAGTGGCGGTAACCACAAAAACGCCCAATCTTCCGCAAGTAGCAGAAAAGCTGTCTCGCCGGACTGTCACTACTGGCTGCGGTCAGGGCACGGTATTCGGCCGTTTACAGGATGAACTGGAAAAAATCCGGTTAACCCCATCCCCTGTCAAACAATCCACCCTCTATGATTTGCTTGCCAATATCCGTCATTACAATGAAGTATACAAACAAGCCGGCGCGGTCCACGGATGCGCCCTATGCAAGGAAAGCGAAATCCTGTTTTTCTGCGAAGATGTGGGACGCCACAATGCCGTGGATGCCATCGCCGGATTCATGTGGCTGGAAGATATCAGGGGCGATGACAAAATCTTCTATACCACCGGGCGATTAACCTCGGAAATGGTCATCAAAGCCGCGCAAATGAAAATCCCTGTCATCCTTTCCCGTTCCGGGACGACGCAAATGGGACTGGAGATGGCAAAAAAAATCGGCATGACACTAATTTCCCGGGCAAAAGGCAAGCATTTTCTGGTACTCAACGGCGTGGAAAATGTCGGCTACGACGCAACGCTCCCCGAAAAAGATTAATTATCTTCTTCGAAGAAAAACCGTTTTTCTCCAAATGCAGGCTTTAACTGATCTATCCAGGTGGCCTGGGCGTCAAAGCGGGCGAAAAACGGCCGCTGGACCCAATCAGGATTGCGGCCCTGTAAAAACCTGAGCACAAACACTTTCTCGCCCTGGATTTCCGTTACCCCTTGGATTTCCACTTTCCCCGGCGTCGCGCTCATGCTTGGCCCCCGTGCGCTGCGCCCCAATCCAGAAACTTGTTGGATAGCTTGACGATAGATCTGCCAGCATTTCTCTAACGGCACTTCAAAATAATGGCGGGCCCCAGTATCCCGTTCCACGAACATGTAATAAGGGATAATCCCCAATGATACCTGGCTACGCCACATTCTCGCCCAGACATCCGGGTCATCATTGATACGCGCCAGCACCGGTCCTTGAGAACGAATGACCGCCCCTGTGCTTCTCACCTTGGCAATAGCCTCGTGCGCGGCATCGGTTTCCAGTTCCCGCCAATGGTTGTAATGGGCCATGAGGGCTACGTGTTTGCCCGCCTGACTGATTCGTTCCAGCAAGCGCAGTAAATCATCAGCGTCGTCATCGCTCAAAAAACGGTAGGGCCAATAGGTCAATGCTTTGGTTCCAATACGGATGGTTCGAATATGGTCGAATTCCTGGGTGAGCAAGGGTTCAAGGTAGGCTGCCAGGTGGCGGGTTCGCATCACCATGGGATCGCCGCCCGTTATCAGCAGGTCCGTTACCTCGTGATGGTTGCGCAAATAGTCCAGCAACGCTTGGTTTTCCCGGGTTGCGATGCGTAATGCTTTGTCACCCACAAACTGCGCCCAGCGAAAACAGAAGGTGCAATAGCTGTGACAGGTTTGGCCCTGGCTGGGAAAGAAAAGCACCGTTTCCCGGTACTTATGCTGAATCCCGTCAATGATTTTACCGTTACTTTGCTTCGGTCTGTTCAGCGCCAATTGTCCTGCCGGATGGGGATTGAGGCGATCTCGGATTTGGGTGGCCAAGTCATGAATCGTCTTTTTATCAGCCTGCTTTTTCAGCAAATCCGCCATGGCATTGAAGTCATCTTCCGCCAACATCCGGCGCTGGGGAAAGGTCAATTTGAAAATGGGGTCCTCAGGCACCCGATTCCAATCAATGAGCTGTTCCACCACATAGCGGTTAACCCGAAACGGCAGCACCTGGGCCACCACCTGCATGTCGAAGCGGAACTGCGGGGCAAACCTTCGCAACGGCTCAATTCGGTTATTTTCCAGATCCCCAAGTGTATAAATCTCTAACTTGGGATTGGGCGCTAGGGAGGAAGGATAACCGGAAAAATATTTCATTAAATACCTATTCTTTCAGTTTGATATTTCTTTAAGGTGTTGGGGGAGTTCTTCCGGGTGTTAGTGGCATGGATGGCCGCTATCAACCTCTCAAGGATGGGTTCACAGTGTCCCTCGGAAGAACTCCCCCAGCATCTATGCTGTGTAAAATTGATAGGCAAGTTTCAGAAATTTCAAGCATTGGCAACAGCAATAACATATTCAGACACTATTGTACCTTTGATCAAATGCTCCTGGATGATGCGCTCCAACACCTCCGGGGTACAGGAGTGGTACCACACGCCTTCCGGATATACCACCGCTACCGGTCCCTTCATGCACACCCGCAAACAATTGGCCTTGGTGCGCTGTATGCCACCCGCGCCGGCCAGATTCAATTCATCCAGCCGGCATTTGAGATAATTCCATGATTCCAACCCCACTTCTTTGCTGCAGCACTTGGGTTCGCTGGGTTCACAACACAAAAAAATATGATGGCGGGTCTTTTCCAACCCCAATTTTCCAACAACCTCCATTAAACGATTATCCAAGTCTGTCATCATGTCACCTCTTATTTATTCCAATGTTTGTAATAATTTTTCAACTACCCGCCGCTGGCGGGACGGAGACAAATCCGGGCCCATTGGCAAACTCAGTACCCTGCGCGACAATTTTTCCGCCACCGGAAAAGCCCCTTCGCCATATCCTAAATCCACAAACACCGGCTGATAATGGATGGGCAAGGGATAATGCACCGCCGTGGGAATTCCTGCTTTATTCAGACGGTGGACTACTTGCTCCCGGTCTTCAATTTGCACTGTATACTGCCCGTACACAGAAGTATTGTAAGGTTCTATATAGGGCACTATGACTTCAGTATTCGCCAACATTTGGGAATAACGGGCGGCAATCTCCCGGCGCCGTTCCAACTCCCAAGCAAATTGACCCAGTTTAGCAAGCAATACCGCCGCCTGAAGCGTGTCCAGCCGGCCATTGATGCCCAATCTTTGATGTTGGTATCGGCGCTTCTGGCCATGCGCTCGAATCTGGCGCATGACTTCAGCAAGCGCGGCGTCACGGGTAAATATAGCGCCACCATCTCCATACCCCCCCAATGGCTTGCTGGGGAAAAAGCTGGTCACGCCTATTTGGGTCAGGCCGCAGGAACGTCTCCCCTTGTATTCGGCGCCAAAGCTCTGACATCCATCTTCAATCACTGGCAATCGAGATTTTTCGGCAATTTCATTAATCCGGTCAAAATCCGCGCATTGCCCATAAAGACTGACAGGGATAATGGCGCGGGTCCGGGGGGTAATTGCCGCCTCTATTCCGGATGGATCCAGGTTATAGGTTTTGGGGTCAATATCCACAAAACACGGCCTGGCGCCTGTCAAGGCAATGGCTTCAGCGGTGGCAATGAAAGTAAACGGCGTGGTGATGACTTCATCCCCAGGGCCGATACCCAGGGCCATTAGGGCAATAAACAGGGCATCTGTTCCGCTGCTGACGGTGATGCAATGGGAAACGCCCACGAAATCGGCCAGTCTGGATTCCAGTTCGGCCACTTCCGGGCCAAGCACATAGCGGCCGTGACGGAGTACGGCTTCTATTCCCCGCTCCAGATGAGGCCGCAGCCGTGCTTGTTGGGCGGCGAGATCGATAAACGGCATCGGTTGGTTGATCGTCTCCCGCTCCAGTTCAGCCAAGGCTTTCTCAGGCAATACCACGGGTTTCTCTCCCAGGGTATCGAAGTTTTCATCCTGGCTGACAATATAAGTCTGGTCATCCGGAAGGCTGCGGGCCGCGGCGGCTACTTGGGCTTGAACGGGATTGCGGGCGTGCAAAAAAACCTCCTGCTGCTCGAAACCGTGATCGCTCAGGATATTTGCCCGCGCCAACAAGCCCCGCCAAAAATCTGGATCTCCTTCCCGGCATGATTCAATGGCGCGAGCCACATAAGACAAGGTCGCCGCTGTCAGCCAGATTTTTACCCCAGATTCAGCGGCCCTTGACAACAATGTTGAAACCGTCGAAGAACCATCAACCGCCCACGCCTGCGCCAAGTCGGGATCCAAAACCCAGTGTTTTTGAACTTTTGCCACGTCTCAGATTCTCTTGGTTTAGGTCTTGCCGGAAGCAATGGACACTTCCACCGCCATCGCGCACAATAAATTCATGTACGTTACCCAATTTGCCCGGCATGGGCAACATCACCACCAATGAACACCTTTTACCCCGCTGTAGCCCAATGGTTCCGGGAAACCTTCGGCCAACCCACTGACTGTCAAAAGCTTGCCTGGCAAGCCCTGAAGGAAAACCACCACACCCTGGTCGCCGCCCCCACAGGTTCCGGGAAAACCCTGGCGGCCTTTCTCTCCGCCATCGACCATCTGGTCAAACAAGCGGCTGAGGGAACTTTAGCCACCGGTGTCCAGGCCGTCTATGTCTCTCCCCTTAAAGCCCTCAGCCATGATATCGAACGCAACCTGGCGGAACCTCTGGAAGCGATTCAGAAAAAGCTTTTTGAAGAGGGTATATCCCATCCACCCATCCGCGCCCAATGCCGCACCGGCGACCCCCCCCAAGCGGTTCGAACCGCCATGGCCAAACACCCGCCCCATATCCTGGTCACTACCCCCGAATCCCTTTATATCCTGTTGACCTCGGAAAGCGGGCGGCGAATGCTTGAAACCACCCGCACAGTGATTGTCGACGAACTCCACGCCCTGATTGGCAACAAACGGGGCGCGCACCTGGCTTTGTCTCTGGAACGTCTGCAACATCTTTGCCAACACCCGCTTACCCGAATCGGCCTATCCGCCACCCAGACGCCCCTGGCAACCACCGCCCGATTTCTACTCGGATCAGATATCCCCTTGGACCAATGTGAAATTATCGATAGCGGCCACTTGCGCCCTCTGGATCTGGATATCGTGTTGCCGGACCTGCCACTGGAGGCCGTTCTCTCTCAGGAAGCGGCCAAATCCCTGTACGACCGTATGTCCGGGATGATTCGTCAGCACCGCACGACTCTGGTATTCGTCAATACCCGGCGGCAGGCGGAGCGGGTGGCGCGGGCGTTGAGCGAGCGACTGGGGGAAGAACACGTCACTTCCCATCACGGCAGCCTTTCCCGCCCGCAACGCCTGGACGCGGAAAAAAGGCTGAAAGCCGGGGAACTCAAGGCGCTGGTGGCAACAGCGTCATTGGAACTGGGCATCGATATCGGCGATGTGGACCTGGTTTGCCAACTGGGCACCACCGATTCTATTGCCACCTTTTTGCAGCGGGTGGGCCGGGCCGGTCACAGCCTGGAGAAAACCCCCAAGGGCCGTCTGTTTCCCACTAGCCGGGATGAATTGATTGTCGCCCTGGCTTTGATTGACGCCATCCAGCGGCGGGAATTGGAGACTTACCAGATTATCGCCCGGCCTTTGGACGTACTGGCCCAGCAAATTGTGGCCATGGCCGCTTGTGAAGATTGGCATGAAGACAACCTGTTCCACTGTATCCGCAAGGCCGCGCCTTACCGGGACCTGCCCAGGGATACCTTCGACGATGTTATTCAAATGCTTGCCACCGGTTACACCACCCGCCGGGGCCGTCGCGGCGCTTATCTTCATTACGACGCCATTCACCGCCAAATCAAGGGCCGCAAGGGCGCGCGCTTGACTGCGATTACCTGCGGCGGCGCGATTCCCGACAATGCCGATTACCGGGTGATTTTGGAACCTTCCGGAGAATGCATCGGCTCGGTGGACGAGGACTTCGCCGTGGAAAGCCTGGCCGGCGACATATTCCAGTTGGGCAATAATAGCTGGCGGGTGTTGCGGCTGGAACAAGACAGCCTGCGGGTGGAAGACGCCCAGGGACAACCGCCGAGCATTCCCTTCTGGTTCGGAGAAGCGCCGGGGCGCAGCGATGTGCTGGCGTCGGCGGTCTCGCGGCTGCGGCAAGCCATTTTTGACAGTACTCAAAAAACCGGCATTCAATCCACCCAAAACAACCTGGTTCAACAACTCAACATCAACCCCCAGGCTATCCGCCAGGCGGTGGAATATCTGGCGGCGGCCGGCAAAGCCCTCGGCGTCATGCCCAGCCAGGAAAATATTGTCATGGAACGCTTTTTCGACGAAGCCGGCGATCTTCACCTCATCATTCACAGCCCTTTTGGCAGCCGCATCAACCGGGCGTGGGGACTGGCCCTGCGCAAGCGCTTTTGCCGCGGTTTCAACTTTGAGCTTCAGGCTGCCGCCACCGAAGACGCCCTGTTGCTCTCCCTCGGCGCCGGTCAAAGCTTCCCCCTCGAGTCGGTCAAGGATTTTTTGAAGAGCGCGACTGTCCGCCACCTTCTGATCCAAGCCCTTTTGGACAACCCCATGTTTACCGTCCGTTGGCGCTGGAACGCCACCATTTCCCTGGCGGTGCGGCGCTTTCAAAACGGCCGCAAGACGCCGCCCTATCTGGTGCGAATGCAGGCGGAAGATCTGGTCACTGCGGTATTCCCGGAACAAATGGCCTGCCTGGAAAATATTCAGGGTGACCGCACCATTCCCGACCACCCTTTGATCCAGCAAACCCTGGACGACTGCCTCCATGAAGCCATGGATATCGAAGGGTTGGAACGCATTCTCAAGAACATTGAGACAGATAAGATCAAAGTAACGCCAAAAGAAACCGTGGAACCCTCGCCCCTGGGGGCGGAGATGCTCAGCGCCCGGGTTTATGCCTTTATCGACGGCGCGCCCCTGGAGGAACGCCGGGTCCGGGCCGTGTCCCAGCGCCGCTGGCTGGATCCCGACGACGCGGAGGACTTGGGCAAACTCGCCCCGGAAGCTATCACCCAGGTTCAACAAGAAGCCAAACCGGCGCCAACGAGTCCGGAGGAACTTCACGATACATTGCTGGTTTCAGGATACTTGTTAGAAAATCAACCCGAAGCGCATTGGCAAGGCTGGTTGGATAATTTATGCGAGCAAGGCCGAACCGCGCGTTTGCCCTTGCCGAACCACACCCTGTGGATTGCCGCTGAACACTGGCCTTTGTTTCACGTGCTTTTCCCCGGCCGCACGCCCTCTCCCTTGCCACAACTGCCTCCTGAACTGGCAACCAAGGAAACTACCCCCGAACAAGCCTTGACGGAAATTCTCCGCGCCCGCCTTGCTTGCACCGGCCCCATTCAAACAAACATCCTGGCGGAAGAATTAGGTTTATCCAACACCGTCATCGAACAGGCCCTGCTTCAACTGGAACAGGACGGCGTCATTCTGCGGGGAGATTTCGGCTGGTGCGAGCGGGCCCTCCTGGCCCGGATTCACCGTCTCACCCTCAACGCCTTGCGCGAAGCCATCCAGCCGGTCTCTGGCGCCCAATTCATGCGTTTTCTGTTGCGCTGGCAGCATGTTCATCCGGAAAGCCGGTTGCAAGGCCAGCAAGCATTGATGGAAGTAATTTCCCAGTTGGAAGGATTTGAGGCCACCCCGGAAACCTGGGAGCGGGAGATCCTGCCCATGCGGATGGCGGATTTTCAACCCGAGTGGCTGGATCGTTTGTGTTTGTCCGGGAAATACGCCTGGCTGCGGCTGTCGCCATCGGGCAAGCGTACTCCCATGAAAACCCTGCCCATCGCTTTCGTCGCCCGCCGCCATGTCAAATTGTGGCGCAATCCCGATTCATTGAACCCTCCCGAAAGCCCCCAAGCCCAAAAGGTTCTGGAAACCCTGGAAAAAGAAGGCGCGCTTTTCTTTGACGAACTGCAAGACCTTTGCCGCTTGCTGCCTTCACAACTGGAAAACGCCTTGTCTGAATTAATCGCCTTGGGCTGGATCAGCGCCGACAGCCTGGAAGGGCTCCAGGCCCTGCAACTGCCGGAGGCCAAAAAACGCCGCTACAAACGCCAACTGAATACGCTGGAAAACAGCGGCCGCTGGCACCGGCTGTCTTCCGCTTCCGGGGAAGAAGAAACTCAAACCGAATATCAGGCCCGCAAGCTGCTCAAGCGCTACGGCATTGTCTGCCGTGCCCTGGCCGCCAAGGAACCGGCCATGCCATCTTGGCTGTCCCTGGTGAGAGTTTACCGGCGTCTGGAAGCACGGGGAGAAATCCGCGGCGGACGATTTATCGCCGGGCAATTCGGCGAACAATTCGCTCTGCCGGAAGCGGTGTCCATGCTGCGAAAGGCCCACAAACCCGATCAGGACCCACCGGTTGTCATCTCTGCCGCCGATCCGCTTAATCTGAATTCAGTCCTGAGCCCAAGCCACCCGATCCCTAAGTATGCAGGCAAGATACGAATCGAGAACGGCGTTTTGAAGCCGGTTAATCAGTTGAAAACATCGGCGTAGACCTCCGCCAGCGGCAGGTTCGCTTTCACCGAACGGAGATCAATGGCCGTATCTTCTTCCCCATAAATATCCAGTTCCAGCGCTTCGCCACGGCGGCGATACACCTCCACCCGGACTTCTTCGGGAGATACCAGCACGTATTCCTGCAAAGAAGGAAGTTTTTGATAATTGAGACGTTTTTCCCGCCGGTCGGTGGTTTCCGTGGAAGGTGATAATACTTCAAAAATCAGCACCGGTTCCCGCAGGAAAACATCGGACATTGCCAGAGACTCGCAACTGACAACCACATCCGGGTAATAAAAAGCATCGGCGGCTTCAATGCGGACCTTCATATCGCTCATATAGGCAAAACAAGGCCCCCCTTTGAGGTGGGCGCGTAAAAACGCCGCAATATTCAAAGCCACCAGATTATGGCCCCGGGTACTGCCCACCATGGCGAATACTTCTCCCGCCACGTATTCGTGTCTGACTTCGCTGACAAGCTCCCCTTGCAGATATTCCTCAACGGAAGTGGGATATAAACGCGCGTGTTCTGTCATAGCCAATACCGGCAACACAATCAGGATTGAAAGCCATTATAACAAATCACAAAAACACCTTTGGAATCAACCATTTCAACAATCCTGTCACCACCACAATACCCACCAGATTCAATATCAGGCCGGTTTTGACCATTTCCCACACCCGAACCCGGCCGCTGCCGAAAATAATGGCGTTAGGCGGCGTGGCGACGGGGAACATGAAGGCGCAGGAAGCCGATACCGTGGCGGGCAACATCAGCCAAACCGGTTCCAGTGCCAACGCCTTGGCCAACGAGGCAAGAATGGGCAATACCAGTTGGGTGGTGGCCGTATTAGAAGTCAGCTCAGTCAGAAATGTCATGCCCGTGGATACCGAGACCATCAAACCCAGCATGCCAGTTCCCGCCAGTCCCTGTAGTTGAGACGCAATCCAAGTGGACAGGCCACTTTGCTCGAACCCGGACGCCAACGCAAAACCGCCGCCAAACAGAATCACTACCGGCCAGGGCAGTCTCATGAAAACACCTTGATCCAACAAGGTGGTCCGTTGCCCCGAGTCGCCGCGGGCCGGCAGCAGAAATAACAAGATCGCCATGGCAATGGCGACAGTCCCGTCGTCAATCAAATCACCAAAGGCAAGCCACTGCTGCCAGCCAGGCAAGTGGAAATTATTCAAGGTCACGCCCTTGCGGCTGATCCATAATATGGCGGTAGCGGCGAATACCCAGGCGACCAGTTTTTCCTCGCGGCTGATCCTGCCTTGCCGGGCTCTTTCCTGGGCGACAATGGTTTCCAGCTGTTCCAATTTTGGTAACCGCCGCAGATAAACGCTCTTGAGATACAGCACTAACGCCATCAACATCGTTATCCCCACCGGCAGGCCAATCATCATCCAGCGCAGAAAATCCACTTCCTGCCCTGTGGTCTCTTCATACAAGCGGGCAAAAACCAGGTTGGGCGCTGTCCCCACCAGCGTCATCATGCCGCCGATGGAAGCGGCATAGGCAATCGCCAACAACAGCACCACGGCGAATCGATGCGCCTGCCGCGGCCCCAGCAATGCTTCAAAACGGGCCAAAATCGCCAAGGCGATGGGCAGCATCACCAAGGTCGTGGCGGTGTTGGATATCCACATGGAAAGAAATGCGGTGGCGACAATGAAGCCCATCATCAAAGACGCGGGTCTGCCGCCAAACCAGGCAAGCACCGTTAGCGCAATGCGCCGATGAAGTTGCCAGCGTTCCATGGCCTGAGCAATCATAAACCCGCCCAGTAACAGAAACACCGTGGAATTCATATATTTGGCCGCCACCACCTTGGTGGCGGCGATACCAAACAAGGGAAAAAGCACCAAAGGCAACAGGGCGGTAGCGGCGAGGGGAATTGCCTCGGTAATCCACAGCAGCGCCATTAATATGGCAATCGCCGCCATGTGGCCGGTCTGGGGAGAATCCCCCAGATCCAGGGCCAGTGCCAGCCCGGCAAAAATTACCAGGGCGATGCCGAGAATAAGCGGTTTCACATGGAAGAATGCAATTTCGGGCTCAGTTCGTGCACGGCTTCCACCATCGCCTCCACATGGGCGGGATCGACATCCGGTGAAATACCATGGCCTAAATTGAACACGTGGCCACTGCCCTTCCCAAAGGCTTCCAAGATATGCCCGACTTTATTACGGATAGTGGCAGGTGACGCATATAAAGCCACAGGATCCAGATTCCCTTGCAGAGCAACCTGCTCTCCTACCCTTTTACGGGCCTGATGAATATCACAAGTCCAATCCAACCCCAGGGCATCGAACCCGGCATCGGCCATGGATTCCAACCATTGCCCGCCACCCTTGGTAAATAAAATCACGGGGATTTTTTGACCCCCTTGATGGGTTTGCAGCCGTTGACGGACCTTTTCAGCAGCCTTCAGAGAAAAATCCAGGTAGTCTTCCGTGGTCAACATGCCGCCCCAAGTATCGAAAATCATGACCGCTTGCACTCCCGCGGCAATTTGGGCATTCAGATAATCCGCCACCGCCATGGCCAATTTGTCCAACAAAGTGGCCATCAGATCCGGCGCGTCGTAAAGCAATTTTTTGACTTGCTTAAAATCCCGGCTGCCGCGCCCTTCCACCATATAGGTGGCCAAGGTCCAAGGACTGCCGGCAAAACCGATCAATGGGGTCTTTCCGGCGAGCTCCCGGCGAATCAACCGCACCGCGTCCATCACATAGCCCAATTCGGCTTCGGGATCGGGAATGGGTAAACTTTCAATATCCGCAGCGCTGCGCAATGGGTGCGCAAAGCGCGGTCCCTCGCCCTCGGCAAAGGACAGGCCAAGGCCCATGGCATCGGGAATGGTGAGAATATCGGAAAACAAGATCGCCGCATCCAGCCGGAAACGCCGCAGCGGCTGGAGGGTGACTTCGCAGGCAAGCTCCGGGTTGGTGCACAGACTCATAAAACTACCCGCTTGTTCCCGCACCTTGCGGTATTCAGGCAGATAACGGCCCGCCTGGCGCATAAACCAGACCGGTGTTCGAGACACCGGACGGCGCAACAGGGCATCAATCAAATAGGGATTTTCATTCATTGTCATTCCAAAGTTTGTAGATAAGAATTTGGCCATCATTATTCCAACAGCAAGTGTCGGTGCCACCAGGGATGGGTTCACGGCGTCCCGCTGATGGCAGACCGGAACACCTTTCCCGCATAAAGTTTAAAGGCAGAAATTCCAAAAACTAGCTAGGGAGAACCAGCCAAGCGGATTTCCTTTTGCACCACCCCCACACGCCTGAGCCAAGGATTGCCCAGAGCAGGGGGTAGGCGCTTGATGGCTTGCTTGGCTTCTATGTTATCGGTATACACCCCATAAACCAACGAGTACCAATCCTTGCCCATGCGCTTTTTCCGGTAGACCGCCAAGGAACCAAGATGCGCATAGCGCTTGGCAAATGCCAACAGATCTTCCGGCTTGTCAAACGCAGCTATCTGTAGGGTGTAATTGGAGGGATTTTGCGCCAACAGCCAAGCGCGGTCTTTTATACCCAAAGATGCCAGTTTGGTTTCCAGCAGTTCGCCGGGGTTTTGGGATGCCTTGGTTACGGGATTTTCCGGAGACCGGCTCAAAGTCTCGGGCTCTATTTTGGTTTTGTTCAATGTCACTGGGGGCTGCGAAGGTGCAGGCGACGTTTTTTTTATTTCAGGCTCAGCCTTGGGTAAAGATTCATTCAACCGGGCATGGGATATAGGCGCTTGCTTAAGTTTCGATCCCTCCCTAGCCAAAACATCTTCTGGCATTTCCGCAGAACCGGTTTCTACTGGGAGTGGGCCTGCTTTTTCCCGCAGATTCTCAGCCTTGACGGAAGACTTCGGATTTTCAGCTATCTCCTGCTTTTCATTCTCAACCGGTGATGGCGCAGATTTTACAACGACCGGAATGGATGTCTTTTCTTTCCGGTCCACCACGGAAGAACCTGGTTCAGGGGCTTCCGGCGCTTTTGACTGATACCACCAAGTCATCCCGACCACCGCTAAAACGAGCGCGGTCAAACCAAGATAAACGGGCTTGGCCATGGCCTTGTGCCAATAAATGGGGGGATTTCCCTTGAATTCTTGCGCCAATCTTTTGATCCCGGCAGGAATCCCGTGGGATTCACGGTAAATGCGCCGGCCAATTTCCTCCGTAAACGGATCTGAGGAACGATGAGACTTGCTCCAAAGGGAACGGACAAATTCGCCGCACTGTGATTCAGTTAATGGAGGAAGCTCAATCACATGGGCTTGCTCTACCGCCCAAGGATCCGTGCTAGCTTTCACGTGCAATTCGTCTGGACGCAGCGTCGCAACCAAACGCAAAGCAGGGTCGGTGCTAATGAAACGGCACACTGCATCAAATACACCCGGCATCAAACAGCCCGCATTATCCAAGGCCAACACGAGTATCCGCCCATCCCGCTGCATATTGGCCAGTGGCCGTATCAAGGCTGGTTCGGTTTCGGAAAGGGTGGCTTTCTCCACGCCCAAAAACCGGCCCAGGGTATTTTCAATTTCCTCAAAGCTGAGCTGAGGGGTGCATTCCACGGTGCATACACGCCAGCCATCGGGCGCAAACTCCTGCAAACAGGACAAAAAAGTGGATTTGCCAATGCCCTCTGGGCCGGTCAGAAGCAAAGGTTGACTCAGGTTGACAAGCAAGTGAAGCAGCAAATCGAATTTCTGTCTGCGCTCCGGGGAAAGATAGTTAAATGAGTGAGCTATCGGGCCTGCTTCATTTAATTCAGCTTGAAGGTGACTGTATTCATCTACCATAATCGCTTAGCGTCGCTCGTAAATGTTCTAAAGGCACCGACTGTGGCAAAGCCGCCCGGCCGACGGATTCCAGTAAAATCAAGCGGAGCTTGCCATTGATATTTTTCTTATCGACGGCCATCAATTCCAAGAAACGATCCGTATCCAGAGACTTAGGTGGCAAGGTGGGCAAGCCTGCCCGCTGGACCAGTTTTTCGATACGGTTCACCTCATTATGATGCAACCAACCCAGGCGTCGGGACAAATCCGCCGCCTGGCACATGCCTATGGCGACAGCTTCCCCATGCAAGTATTGTTCATAATCGGTACCGGTTTCAATGGCATGACCAAAGGTATGCCCGAAATTCAAGATAGCGCGCAGCCCTGATTCTCTCTCGTCTTCGGCCACCACCTCGGCTTTGTTGATACAACTACGCTCAATGGCGAAGGCCAATGCCTCGTCATCCCGTGCCAGCAGTGCATCCATATTCGTTTCCAGCCAGCAGAAAAAATCCGCATCGCGAATCAAGCCATATTTAATGATCTCGGCAATTCCTGCTTTGAATTGCCGCTCATCCAGGGTATCCAAAACCTTGGTATCAGCAATCACGCATTGGGGCTGATAGAAAGCGCCAATCATGTTTTTGCCCTTGGGGTGATTGACGCCGGTTTTGCCTCCAACCGAGGAATCCACTTGCGCCAGCAGCGTGGTGGGTATCTGGATAAATGGAATTCCCCGTTGATAACACGCCGCGGCAAAGCCCACAATGTCGCCAATCACTCCGCCCCCTAGTGCAATCAAGGTGGCATTGCGGCTAAAGCGCAGATCAAGCAATGCATCAAAAATCCGGTTGACCGACTCCAGATTTTTATAAATTTCTCCGTCCGGCACAATTAAGGATTCCTTGACCGGCGCCTTTAAGACATCCATCACCTTGGTTAAATATAAGGGCGCTATGGTTTCATTTGTGACCACCATTACCTGATTGGATTGCAAATGCCGGTTGACCAAGCCCTCGTTGCCCAGCAAATGAATACCAATATAGATGGGATAACTGCGCTTGCCTAAGTCAATGTTGACGATTTTCATCAAAGGAGTTTTCTTGCGTAGGTTGATATGCCTTGAGGATTTTGCGGGTTGCGGCGCGGCTGGAGCAAATGCCGGTATCAATGATCAAATCAGCAATGGAAGTATATAGAGGATCCCGAACCGCCATCAGTTCCCGCAAGCGTTTTCCTGGATCAGGTACATTCAGCAATGGCCGGTTAGTGTCCTTGCGGGTTCGCAGGATTTGTTTATCCACAGGGCAACGCAGATAGACCACAAAACCGTTTTGCGCCAATCGCGCGCGGTTTTCCGGCCTCAATACAATCCCCCCGCCGGTGGCCAATACAATGTTTTGCAGCTTTATCAATTCCGCCAGCGCTTCACTTTCCCGCTTACGGAAACCTTCCTCGCCTTCATATTCAAAGATCACCGGAATGGATACGCCGGTCCTGGCTTCGATTTCCTTGTCGCTATCATAAAAATCCCGTCCTAACGCATTCGCGAGGAAACGACCAATGGTTGTTTTGCCCGCTCCCATGGGGCCAACCAAATAAAGATTGTTATTGCGCCGCATAACCAAATCAGCCGAATAAAAAAGGCCGGGACAAGCCCGGCCTCGACAGAAAATCGGTAAACCGATTGTCAGTTGAGCCGCTGAGCCCTGATCAATTTGAACAATAGCTTACCATTTTCTTTGACCATCCGCAGGTCTCCGGAGTAGTAGTGGCCATTGAACTCCGCGGTTGGGATATGCACCACATCCCCTTCAAGACTTGCTTTCCCCGCTTCCCGTTCCAGATCCTGGGTATCCATGACCTCCTGTATGGGACCTAAAGAATCAACCCGTAGCAGTTCAAACATAATCTCATTACTACGTTTAAACATGCGAAGCTCAGCAGAATACTCCATGCCATTGGCTTCCACTACAGGAATATACATCACATCTCCCATAAAGGTGGAACGATTGGCCTCCAAACTTGCGCTTTGTACAGGGGAGATGGAAGGCGTCAATTTGGTTTGCACGACACGCAAATCGTATTGATCGTCACTGAATGGAAAAACAATGATTTTTTCTTCCTTGATGGTTCTATCTTTACCTTCGGCATCTTTACCACATTTAACCTCTTCCTTGATTCTGACACTGCCGTCTTCATCCCGCTTCAATGGTGAAGACACAACTAAGTAATAAGTACCCGGGTTGCGCAATCCGACTTCTACCTGTTTGCTCACGCCAAAAGCAGGATCAATAATGCCCAGCAAAGCCGGAGAAAACACGCCGTCATTCAGTGAAAGATATAAATGATGCACTAAAATCGTGGTTGGTGTGGTCTCACCAACACAAACGAACAAAGGTCTTTCCTCATCCAGCATTTCTTGACTGACTTTGCCGCCATCAAAAATATAGACAACCCAAGGACCGCCTTCCTCGCCAATTTGATTGGCACAAGCGGCATTGCCAGGACAAAGCTCCACGGAAAGGATCTCGTCTCCCTGGCTTTCCAGTTTATAGATATCAATGTCAGATTCTGTGGACAAATGCCCCACCAATTGAACGACAGAACCAATACCATTAGCATCCGCCAGGGCATTGTTCAGTTCGGTTTCGGCGTCATGGAAATTGGGATCGGGGTGCCTGCCGCCAGGGTTTGCCAAGTTACTCCCACTGACGAGGAGCACATAATCCTCTCTTGAATCCTCCAGATTGGATACAACAACATAATATTTTCCCGGCTTTTCCAAAGTCGTGGAAAAAACAAGGTCGCTGGACTTGCTGCTGTTTTTGGCCGCCAAAACATTGCCGGACCGATCGCGTATCGTAATATTCCAAGCAGCCAGTCCTGAAGGCATTTCAATAGTCACTTCGGCTTTTGGCTCAGTGGTATTGATAGAATACCAATCCTGATCTTCAATCGAAAAAAGCTGCCCCTTCACGGGCTGGCCCGGGGAAAGAGGGTCAGCAACCGCCAAGTGGTTATTCGGCTCCAATTCTCCCTTGGCAATAGTAATTAATTCTTGAAACCTTTGGCTTTTTTCCTCCCCTTCTGCACTGGTATTTGTTCCTTCACCAGTAGTAACTCCCGTACCAGTCCCTGCGCCAGAACCCGTGCCACTAGCCGTTCCCCCCGTGTTAGTACCGCTACTACTGCTTCCGGTGGTAGATGTACCACCAGCCCCAGTACCTCCTGTGGGAAAGGGATTTTGCCCGTTCAATAAGTTTTCCAGCAAATCAGCTTGTACAGGAATTGAACATGTCACCAACAGGACAGCACTTCCTATCAACCCACGCAACATCTCGCCACCTTTTACAATTCTTTTTCCATGCATTAATCCAACCTCATTGCAAATTCATTGATTTGAGAATCTTGGGGGTTATGAATACCAATAGTTCCAACTTCTTATCCGCTAATACTTCCTTACGGAACAGAAAGCCCACGACGGGAAGATCGCCAAAGAAGGGAACTTTATTCACCGTCTTATTTTTTTCTCTATCGTAAACACCACCCAGTACTACTGTCTCCCCATTCGCCACTTGAACCGTGGTTTGTATCTCACGTTTATTAATTGCTAGCCCGTTGGGAGTCAGCTCACCCCGAGAGTCTTTTTTCACAAGAAGATCCATCACCACATTGTCATCTGGGGTGATATGAGGAGTCACTTGTAATTTCAGGACCGCCTTTTTGAATTGGGTTTGAGTCCCATTTTGGCTTACGGTCTGGAAGGGAATCTCAACACCCTGCTCAATTGAAGCCTGGGTCTGATCCTGGGTAATCACCCGCGGCATGGAAACCACTTCCCCTCGATTCTCATCCTGGAGGGCGGAGAGTTCCAACTGCATCAGGAACTTATTGAGCTTGAAGATGGCGATGCCAAAACCGCCTCCGGCACCCGGACCAATGGCGGCAGGCAAATCAACAATCCCAAAATTCGTCCCTTGGGTACCGCCAAATAATGTTTGTGTACCTTGGCCCAGGCTGCCACCTTGACCCTGGTTTCCACCGCGCTTGGAGCCATTGAGGCGAACCCCCAGTTCGCGGCCAAAATCATCGCTGGCGATAACTACCCGGGACTCAATAAGTACTTGGCGTACGGGCCGGTCCAACTCCTTGATAAGCCTGCGAATCGCTTCCAAATTGCTGGCAGTGTCCTTGACAATCAGGATATTGGTCCGCTCATCGATATTCACCTCTCCCCGTGGAGAAAGAATCGATCCGCCAGCGACGGTTTCCTTAGCAGTGGTTTCTTCGAAAGTCTTGGTGTATTGAGATATGCCTTGGGCCTGATTTTGCTGGGTGCTCGTCTGGGAAGTAGTCTTCTGCATCCCCTTGAGCACCTTCAAAATATCTGCGGCTTTGGCGTAATTGAGTTGGATAAGCTCGGTGCGCAATGGCTCTTTCTGTTCCCGGAACTGGACGTGCTCCAGCTCTTTCTTTTCCAGCTTGATGATCTCATCCAGGGGAGCCACCCAAACCACATTACCTTCCTTGCGTTTACCCAATCCCTTCGCCTTCAATACCAAATCTAACGCTTGATCCCAGGGGACATTATTCAGTTTTAAGGTCACATTCCCTTGTACAGAATCACTGGCAATAATGTTCAGGCCTGTGAAATCCGCCAGGATTTGAAGTACGGAACGCACTGGAATATCCTGGAAGTTCAGCGACAGCCGCTCCCCAGTATAAGGAAACTTTTTCTTTTTCCGCTCCGCCTTTTGGGCCGGGGTCAAAGGCCTGAATTCCAAAGTCAACAGCCGGTCTGACTGGTAAGAAAGATAATCATAAGCAGCAGTTGCCGGCGTAATCACCAGTTGGGTCTTTCGGCCATCAGAAAACGCCTCGATGCTTTTCACCGGCGTGGCGAAATCAGTGACATCCAGCTTCTTTGCCAAATTGGGCGGTAGCTGGGTATTAAGGAAAGTCGCGACGACTTTACCCCCTTCCTCACGCAGATCCACCAACGTATTGGGGCTGGCGAGAAATACCATAATCCTACCTTCACCCCGGGGGCCGCGGCGGAAATCAATTTTTTCAATTCGTTGGCCGGACAATCCTTTTGAAGTCACAGGAGCAGCAGAAGTTGCTATTGCGCCTGCATTTTTCAAAGTGACATAGATTTCACGGCCCTCGGTATGAATATCAAAAGGTACTTGAGAAACCAGATTGATCACAACCCGGGTGCGGTTATCGGCTTCCACCACATTGACACTGGTCACAACCCCAGTGTTTACCGGAATCGCTTTTTTACCCAAAGCATTTTTTACATCGGGCAGATCCAAAAAGATACGCGCAGGATTGTCGGTTTTATAGGCCTTGGGACTGAATGCCGGGCCATCCAATGTAAGCTTGAGCTGCAGCTTATCCCCAGGCAAGGTAATAAATTGGATATCTCGCAGTTGCATGGTTTCGGCAGCAGCCACCGATGCCCATAGCCAGCCCAGAATCAATATCCACACTTTCCCCCAACATATCTGCTTTTTAAAAGCGTTTACATCAAACATATGTATCTACCCTTACTGGTTTTCCTAAAATTACAAAAGCCAAATAATTTATTGCGCCAAGGCCAAGGCCGCTTGCCGCTCTCGCCATGTACCCGGGGCATCGGGAACAATTTCCACGATCTCTACCCGATCATCCAAAATACGGACAATCTTGCCGTGATTGCGGCCCAGATAATTTCCTGGCCGGACCCGGTAAATCGTCCCTTCCGAAGTACCAATTAAAGCCCAAAGCTGACCATCCTTCTTGACAGTCCCCATCATGCGCAAACTATCCAACGCGTAGGATTCCAACTCCTCCTTTGGCCGCGCAAGATCCGGCTTAATGCCACTGCCTATCATTGCGGTCCGGGGTGGCTGAGCCACTTTAGCGGGCGCAAATGGGTCCCGCAAACCTTCGGGATCAAAGACGAAGGTTTCCACTGTCTGGATTTCCGGCAAGGGTTTGATGGGCGCCTTGGGGCGGGCCTTGACTTCGGCCACATAGGCTTCTAAATCTGACATATCCCGGCCACTACAAGCAGTTAAGAGCACGCAACAAATCACAACTAACAGCGATTTATTGTTTAAAGCTAAAGGCTCACGCAAGATTCCCATTGTCATCGTCTTCCCCGCTTTCTACCTTTCTTCTTACCCTTTTGGGCGCCAATTTCATCTTCATCCAGATAGCGATAGGTCTTGATCAAAGCATTCATGACCAGCTCTTTCTTTTTTTTCAGGGGTTCAATCTGCACATTGTGAATTGTCACAATACGAGGCAGTGACGCCAAACCACTGACGAACGACCCCAATTCTTGATAATCCCCAACAACTCGCACTTTGATGGGAAGTTCCGCATAGAACTCTTTTTTGATTTCAGGTTGGGGTTGGAATAATTCAAATTCCAAACCGCTGGCCAGACCGGTTTGGGAAACATCCACCAACAAATCCGGCACTTCTGCTTTATTGGGAAGCTGGCGCAACATATCTCCAAAGGATTTTTCCATTTCCGCCAATTGCTGTTTGTATTCATCCAGGTTGGCGGCCTTGCGCTGCTTGAACTCGAAGGTTTGCTTGAGCTCCTTTTCCTTCTTTTGAACAGTTTCAAGCTGTGCCAGTTGATCTTGGGTGTCAAAATAAAACCAAAGGCCTGCAACCACCGCGCACAAAATACCAATCGTTGCTAGTTTGATGGGCAGGGGCCAGGTCCCCGCCGCTTCAAGTTCCCAGTTGACTTCAGACAAATTCATGACTTGCCGCCTTCATTTTCGTTAGCTTTCGGATGGGCCTGTTTGATCTTCAAAGAAAAGCGTCCTTCCCGTTCGTGTTTGGATTTGGCTTTTGTCTCGATAATTTGCAATTGAGGTTTTTCCAGCCACGGCGAAGATTCGATATTGCGCATATAGGCCGATACCCGGGCATTGGATTGGGCAAATCCATCCACAGACAAGTTATCGCCCGATTGAGTAAGTTTGGTGATATACACGCCCTCTGGCACCGTGCGGGCAACAGAATCGAACAAGTGGACAATTTCAGGGCGGCTGGATTGAAGGCTCTGAATGATTTCCATTTTTGAAATCAGGGTTTCCTTCTTTTTTTCCAGATCGCGAATTTCCTTGATTTTCTTGTCCAGTACCGCGATCTGCATGGTCAGGTAACGATTCCTCTGCTCCTGGTATTCAATTTTGTCCGCGATGGCCATGTGCACCAGGAACATGGTAAAAGCCGTCAACCCTGTCGCCAACGCGATACTTAAAAAAAACTCCTTTTGCTGCTGCTTGCGCAGTTCCTCGCGCCAAGGCAGTAAATTGATCCGTGCCATGTCAGTCAAAACTCCTCAATGCTAGTCCACAGGCAATCATCATAGCCGGAGCGTCGTCACGCAAATTCTGGGCGTTGACCCGGCTCGACAACGACATATTGACAAAAGGATTCGCCATGATAGTGGGAATTCCTATCTTTTTTCCCACCAACTGACTAATGCCATTGATGGAAGCACATCCTCCGGCCAGTACTACGGCGTCAACACTGCGGTGGGCGCTGGAAGACATGAAAAATTGCAGGGAGCGGCCGATCTGCTGGGCCATGGCCACGCGAAAAGGTTCCAATACTTCTGTTACATAACTATCAGGCAGGCCGCCATGCTTCTTCGCCAACCCGGCCTCTTCGTAAGACAAGCCATAGCGGCGCTGGATTTCCTCGGTCAGCTGCTTACCCCCGAACCCTTGCTCCCGTGTATAAATGATCCGGTTTTTATAAAGCACATTAAAGGTAGTCATGGTCGCGCCCACATCGGCAACGGCTATGGCGCTTTCCTCCGTCACATTGTCCGGCATATGCGCACTCAGTAGCCCGAAGGTGTTTTCCAAAGCATAAGCTTCCACATCGACTACCGCCGCCTTCAGGCCAGCCAACTCCAGGGCAGCCACCCGGTTGTCGACATTTTCCCGGCGAGAAGCCGCCAGTAAGACATCGTTCATTTCCGGATTTTTGTCATTGGGGCCCAAGACCTCAAAATCCAGACTGACTTCGTCTAATGAATACGGGATATATTGATCGGCTTCCAGCTCAATTTGCTCTTCCAATTCCTGCTCACTTAAAGACGCTGGCATGGCAATCACTTTGGTAATCACCGCCGAACCTGACACTGCCACAGCCGCATGCTTGAGACGGGTACCGGATTTCTTCACGACCGACTTTAATACCTTGCCAATGGTTTCCACATTGGTGATGTTTTTCTCCACCACGGCATCGGGCGGCAAAGGCTCAACGGCATAACTTTCGACCCGGTAACGGTCGCCGTTTTTACTGAGTTCAATCAACTTCACTGCGGCGGAGCTGATATCTATTCCCAATAAGGGCGGCTTTTTGCGTTTGAATAACATAGAGACTTACTTCCTTCGGGCTGCAATACAAATCGATCTGGATACCCTGTGTGGACAATGAACGCATATCGAGCGCCCCTGTCGTAGTTTGTAGTATAGTAAAAAAAAATAAGTTGGCTGTGGCATGACACGATCGGTCCTTCAAAACCAGCCAAAAACCAATAAATGCGAGAGCCCTACATCAAGCCCCATTGAAAAGTCAGGTAGGCTGTCATCCTTAGGCAAGGCAATCTATCCTGAAAAGTAGGTTTTTGTATTCAGAAGTGATTAATTGCTTTTCGTTTATGCTTTTAGTTTTTTGCTCCCACATATTTTGAATTCAAACATCGAGAAGCAGCAGACAGGGCTTTGGCTTTTCGTACTGTTACTCTGAATATTTTCATTACTTACTCAAATTTTAGTATTTAAAAAACTTTCATGCGTGGATTACTCAAAGGATTTGTCTGGTTTTTGCTCTTGTTATTACTCTTGGGTGGCGCATTATTGGGGGGTGTTTACTACCTCTATAATCCACAACTGCCCAACCCCGATCAACTACGGGAAGTCAAGTATCAACTGCCCCTGGAAATTTACAGCCACGATGGCCAATTGATTGCCCAGTTTGGGGATAAAAAACGCACGCCACTGGATATCAAACAAATTCCCAAGCCCATGATTGACGCTGTTCTCGCGGCCGAAGATGCCCGTTTTTATCAACATAACGGGGTTGATATTCAAGGCATTTTACGGGCTGCTATTGAGTTAATCCGCAGCGGTCAAAAGCGGCAAGGCGGCAGTACCATTACCATGCAGGTGGCGCGCAACTTCTTTTTAAGCCCGGAAAAAACCTATGAACGGAAAATCAAGGAAATCCTCCTGGCGTTAAAAATCGAACGACATTTAAGCAAAGATGAAATCCTTGAGTTGTATCTCAACAAAATCTATTTGGGCCATCACGCTTATGGCGTAGCCGCCGCCGCTAATGTTTACTACGGTAAGGATCTAGCTGAACTGAATCTTGCCCAATATGCCATGATAGCCGGGCTCCCCAAGGCGCCATCGCGCTACAATCCGATCACCAACCCTAGCCGGGCTCTGGAAAGGCGTAACTACATTCTTAAACATATGCTGGAACATGGCATGATTGAAGTGCGTGAATATAATCAAGCCATTGCCCAACCAGTCACAGCCAATCTGCACAAACCCAAGGAAACGCTGTTAGCATCTCATTTGGCTGAAATGGTCCGGCAAGATTTGTTTGAACGTTATGGAGAGGCTATCTATTCAGAAGGCTATCGGGTATTCACTACCTTGAATTTGCAACTGCAAAAAGCCGCTGATTTGGCTGTAAAAAAGGGGCTTCATCAATATGATGAACGTCACGGCTATCGTGGCCCGGAAGGGAAGCTCCCCCTGAATACACCTATAGAACAGGTCACGCAATCCCTTGCCAAAATGGGCACTAAGGGGCTCACTACGCCTGGCTGGGTTACTTCCATCAACCCCCGGGCTAATTCAGCAAACGTGCTTTTAGAGCAAGACAAAACCATCACTCTGACTTGGGAAAATATCCGCTGGGCCAGGCCTGCCTTGGCTAACAATCATCTTGGCAAGCCGCCTACTTCCGTCACCCAGGTTTTAAAGCCGGGAGATTTAATCCGAGTGCGCTTCACCAAGGATGGTCAATGGCGGCTGACGCAAATTCCCAAGGTTGAAGGCGCTCTCGTCTCAGTCGATAGCCGAACCGGCGCCATCATTGCGCTTGTGGGAGGTTATGATTTCGCCTTGAGTAAATTCAACCGCGTTACGGATGCCCAGCGCCAGCCTGGTTCTGGGTTCAAGCCGGTGCTCTATACCGCCGCTTTAGAATCCGGTTTTACCGCCGCCAGCTTATTTAATGATGCGCCCATTGTTTATACGGACAGTGAAGGAGACTGGCGGCCGCAGAATTACAGCGGCCGATTTTATGGCCCTACCCGGCTCCGGGTGGCGCTCCGCAATTCCAGAAATTTGGTGTCCATCCGCTTGCTGCAAGAAGTGGGTTTGGACAAGGTCATTGAAGTAGCGCGGCGATTTGGCTTCAAACCGGAGCAGCTACCCAAAAGCCCAACCCTAGCCCTAGGTAGCGGCACGGCAACACCTTTGGACATGGCGCGGATGTTCTCTGTATTTGCCAATGGAGGTTACCGCATCAATCCTTATTATATAGAGCGGATCGAAACCGCCGATGGCACAGTCATTGAACAATCGCAACCAAAGCGCGCCTGTAACCAATGCCTGGATTCAGCCCCGCGTATCTTGGCGCCCAGAATTCATTACATCATGCACTCTTTGCTGCAAGATGTCGTCAGGCGGGGAACCGCCGTCAAGGCAAAAGTATTAAAGCGATCCGATCTTGCCGGTAAAACCGGCACCACTAATGATCAAAGAGATGCCTGGTTTAATGGCTATGCTTCGCCGCTAGTCGCGGTTTCTTGGGTGGGATTCGATTCCGCCAAGCCATTGGGCAATGGCGAGACAGGCGGCAAGGCTGCGCTGCCGATTTGGATAGAATATATGAAGACTGCCCTCAAAGATCAGCCGGAAAATGCCTTTCCCATGCCAAAAGGAATCGTAACTGTCCCTATCAATCCAGAAACAGGATTGCGCGTTACTTCCAATGCCCACGCAATCCATGAAATTTTTAGAGAAGAGTTTGCCCCGGAAGAAGAAACGGCTAATTTTCAAAATGATTCTCAACAACCCCAGGATTCGGTTTTAAATTCATTATTTTAACGACAATGGAAACCCATTCCAGAATCCGCCAACACATTGCTCAAGCCTGCGCCCGCATCATGGTTGAAGAAGGCATCAGCCAATATGCCCTGGCCAAAAAAAAGGCCATCCACAGGCTAGGCCTGGAAGGTAATCAAGACTTGCCAAGCAACGAAGAAATAGATCTAGCCTTACAGGAATATCACCGGATTTTCCGCTTTATGAAGCAGCCCCAGTTTATCCGCAAGCTGCAAGAGATTGCGCTGGAAACCATGGAATTATTTGAGGATTTTTCCCCTCGCTTGGTGGGGCCTGTATTGGAAGGCACAGCCGGGGATCATAGCCCCATTCTTCTGCACTTGTTTCCGGAAACCCCGGAAGAGGTTCTCTTAAAAATCAATCAAGTCGGCATTCCCTTCAGGGAAATGCCTTTTGCAGACGTGGAATTAAATACCAGGCTATTGAAAATCCCGGTGATTGAGTTATCCCGCGAAGAACGCATCGTCAGGATTTTCCTGTACCCCGCAATTGCCTTGCGGCAATCCTCCAAAAACGCGCCACCGCGGGCTTCTTTAAAAAAACTCAGAAAGCTGTTGGCCAGTTACAACGCAGATGAATCGTAACCGGCCAAAGAAGCATCAACTTTAAGGGTGCCTGCGGTACAGCCGGTGTGCTGGCGGTGCCGCAGACATTAGAAAATCAACAACTGACTTGAACCTAAATTCTACAAGTATTTCGGCACTCGGCAGCCAAATCAAGCCCTTATGCTGGGTTGGCTGCACCAAATTTTATGCTCGAAGTAGCGCTGCCACGCCTACGCGAAAATTGGCTTGCCGCCTTGCCTAACACCCTCGGTACTCGAATCGCTTGCAAGATGTAGGTTGAAATTAATTGCTACCGTACTTGCGGCGGAACTTGTCCACCCGGCCGGCGGTATCTACAATTTTCTGCTTGCCTGTATAGAATGGGTGACAGGCAGAACAAACTTCCACATGGATGTCCTTGCCCAGCGTGGACTTGGTTTCAAAAGTGTGTCCGCAACTACAAGTAACTGTAATTTCTTTATATTCTGGATGAATTCCAGGTTTCATGTACTTCACCTCTATCTAGACCGAACATTTTTAATGTTCGACCATTATCAGCAATGCAAAATTAAACAAGTAATCATATTGAACCTGCTGTTTTTTTACAAGCTTTAGACGTCTTTTTTCTACTATTTTTTCTCAAACCTTATAACAATACAGCCTTGGCCTTTGCACTTCTCAAGCCGGATCTTCAGAAAACTATCGAAGACTTTGAACGATTTTCGTAAAATCACTCCTAAGAATGTACCGCTAAAATCAAAAGAAACAACCGATTGATTTTGTGACGAAAAACAGGAAATCGTACTTTTGTTTTTCGTCCTCTGCAATTCACGGACAAATTGATCAGAGGTATCCTAAGTTCAAAATCATGAAAGTGAGGATTACAATGACAAGAGCAAAAACGAACATCCTGGTTTGGAGTTTTTTATTGCTGGCCGGTTGTGCAACTACAGAAAAATCAGCCCAACCCAAACATTGGCAACCTAGCACTTTGTCCTCACAAACCATCCAATCGGCACGCCAAGCCTCTAATGATTATTTTTCTTGCATCGAACATGAATTGATCCGCTACCAATATCGCGGGGGGGACTCTAGATATGAAACCGGCAAGCTGCTGAAGCGGTGCGAAAACCGTCTAGCTCCAATCCGCACCGCCTTTGCCAAAGAAAATGTGGATGACACTATTACCCAACGGTATTTACGCCGGAAACGCACCCAAGCCGCCCGTCATGTACTACGCATCATCATGTCCATGGAGGCAAGGCAAAGAGCGGCGAATCAACCGTAGCCCGAATCCTATCCCGGCGCAGGCTGTACCAGATATGCCCGTGCCGTGCCTTTATCCAGGATGCTGAAACTATATTTGTGCTTAAAAATGATACAATTTCAGTAATTTTTTACCATGATAAATTCCAGCCTACAGTGAACCAAGAAGAAAAAGGCGGATAAGGCCTAACTGTTTAACATGAGGAAACCGTTTTTTGACGGCTTCCCTGAATAATAAGGATCTTCCAAGAGGTATTCATGAAAATCGATCTGTCTCAGCTCCCAACCACTTTGGATGCTTTACATGTTGCGTTAGCGATAGCAATCTTTATCCTGCTATTTTTACTGGTTCTGGTACTGTCTATTGCCGTTATTGCATTACTCAGGCGTTCCAGCAGACCCGCAATCATCCAACAAGCCCCTCCGGCCATCAAAGAGCAACCAGCGGCGGCGATTACTGAAGCCCCCAAAGAAAAACCCGCCCCTGCCGCACCACCCAAACCTGTGATCCTACGCGAACCTACTCCGGACGCTGCGCTACAGTTTTTAGGCTTGCTCCAGGGAGAAGCGCGTTTTATCGATTTTATCGAAGAAAATATCAGCGGCTATTCAGATGCCGATGTTGGCGCCGCCGCCAGAATCGTTCACGAAGGCTGCCGTAAGGTTTTACATGACCATTTCGATATCGAGCCGGTTCGCGGCGAAAAGGAAGGCACACGAATTACAATCCCCAAAGGTTTCGACCCCGCGGAAATCCGTATTACCGGCAATATTGTAGGCCAACCCCCCTTTCAGGGAGTATTGGTACATCGTGGCTGGCGGGTGTCCAACGTGAAGTTGCCGCAGCTCTCTGAAGGCCACAAGGTCGAAATCCTGGCACCAGCGGAGGTGGAACTGTGAGTGATGAAAAACGCTATGCCGTAGGAATTGATTTGGGCACTACCAATAGTGTGGTTTCGTGGGTCAATTTGCAGCAGTGCGACGGCGAAAAAGCCCCGCTTGAAGTACTGGGCGTTCCGCAGTTAATTGCACCCGGCGAGGTGGAAGAACGGCAACAACTTCCCTCCTTTCTCTATCTACCCCACGAAGCGGAGTTACGCCCGGAAGATCTCGTTCTCCCGTGGAAAGAAAAAGTAGATCATATTGTCGGCGTGCTGGCCCGGGAGCTTGGCAGCAAAACCCCGATACGCTTGGTTTCTAGCGCCAAAAGCTGGCTGTGTCACGCCGGGGTCAACTGCAAGGAGCCTTTTCTGCCCATTGAAGCCCCGGAAGAAGTGCCCAGGGTTTCCCCCTATCAAGCCTCGATGGAATATTTACAGCATCTCCGGGATGCCTGGAATTACCATCATCCAGAGGAACCTCTGGAACAACAGCACCTCATCATCACCGTGCCCGCCTCTTTCGACCCCGCGGCCCGGGAACTGACTGCGGAAGCCGCGCGGGAATCCGGCCTTGATAACGCCATTCTTCTGGAGGAACCTCAGGCTGCATTATATAGCTGGATTCAACGCACGGAAGGCACTTGGCGCGAACAAGTCAACGTCGGCGACATTATTCTGGTGGTGGATGTTGGCGGCGGCACCACCGACTTGTCCTTGATTGCGGTGACCGAGGAAGACGGCAACCTGCAGCTCAACCGCGTTGCCGTTGGCGACCATATTCTGCTGGGCGGCGACAACATGGATTTGGCCCTGGCCTATGTAGTCAAGATGAAGCTGGAACAAGAAGGCACCCAACTCGATCCCTGGCAGATCCAGGCCCTGACCCACAGTTGCCGGGAAGCCAAGGAACAACTGTTGGCCGATCCTGAGTTAACTTCCGCCCCGGTGATCGTCCCCAGCCGGGGGTCGAAACTGATTGGCGGTACGCTGCGCAGTGAATTAACCCGGGAAGAAGTTGACCGGACGCTCATCGATGGTTTTTTCCCCATTGTGGAAATCGACGAAAAGCCGATCTCCCGCCCCCGAACCGGCTTAACCACACTGGGCCTGCCCTATGCGCAAGATGCCCGCATTACCACGCACTTGGCTTACTTCCTCAGCCGTCAAGTCAGCGCGGCGGATGAATTGGAAGATATTCAACTCCCTGAAAATGCCCGGTTTATCCACCCTTCGGCTGTGCTTCTTAATGGCGGGGTGTTCAAGGCAAAGTTACTATCGGAACGGTTATTGGAAGTGGTCAACCATTGGCTGACCCGGGATAACGCCGAGCCCGCCCGCTTGCTGGAAGGCGCTGACCTGGACCTGGCCGTCTCCAGAGGCGCCGCCTACTATGGTTATGTCCGTCTTGGCGGCGGCGTGAGAATTCGTGGCGGTACCGCCGCGGCCTATTATGTAGGCGTGGAAAGCGCCATGCCGGCCATTCCGGGTTTTCCGCCACCCATACGACTGCTTTGCGTCGCGCCATTCGGCATGGAAGAAGGTACCGAAGCACCACTCCCCCCCTATGAGTTTGGCGTTGTGGTGGGAGAGCCCGTGCGCTTCCGCTTTTTTGCTTCCACCATCCGCCGGGAAGATCAAGTGGGCACCTTACTGGATCAATGGCGTGAGGACGAAATCGAAGAACTGGATGAAATTGAAATCACACTGCCACCGGAAAATCATAAACCGGGAGAAGTCGTCCCGGTCAAGCTCGCCGCGGCCGTTACTGAAGTAGGCACATTGCGCCTGGAAGCTGTCGCCAAAGACACAGGAGAACGCTGGAAGATTGAGTTTGAAGTTCGGGAAAAGGAGACGCCCGCTGCCGCTGCTTCCACAAGCACTGAAACCACAACTCAGACTGAACCTGAGCTGGAACAGGCGCTTGAAAATAACGTCCAACAAGAACCCATTGAACAACCTGCTGCAGCCACGGATGAAAACCCCGCTCCCGAAGAAACGCCAGGACAAGGCGATGAGAAAAAACCGGCCTTTTGGCCTTTCAAAAAGTGATAACCCTTAAAATACCCTCTTATAGGTAATGTCAAGGAGGGAGGGGAACGGCTCTTGGGAAGGCTGGTGGCCAGGATGATGCCAGGAAGTTAATGGCATTTCCCGAAAACCGTTCCCCAGGCTCATTGAGATAGCTTCAAAGGATGACTCAACCCAAGCAACCTCGTTACTGGATTGGCATTGATCTCGGCACCACCCACACCGTCGTGGCCTATGCCGATCGCAAGCTGGGAAAAAACGCGCCCATCGAGCGTTTTGCCATTCCCCAATTAATCGCGCCTGGCGAGGTTGCCGAACGACCGCTACTCCCCTCGGTACGCTATCATCCCATTGAAGGGGAAATTGCCCCAGAATCCCACAGCCTCCCCTGGCCGCAACCGGATATCAACGACCCGGTTCCCAGCGCCATCCTGGGCGAATTTGCCCGGCAATTGGGTGTCAAGTCTCAAGGGCGGATGGTTACCAGCGCCAAAAGCTGGCTGTGTAACTCCAATGTGGACAGAATGGCGGAAATTCTGCCCTGGGGCGCGCCCAAGGAAGTGCCCAAAGTGTCTCCCTTAACGGCATCCGCCAGCTTTCTTGCCCATGTGCGCGGCGCATGGAATTATCGTTTACCTGATTATCCCATGGAAGATCAGGAAGTCGTTATTACCGTCCCTGCTTCCTTCGATGACGCCGCCCGCGCCTTAACCCTGGGGGCCGCCCGCCAGGCCGGATTACCCCAAATCCATCTGCTCGAGGAGCCCCAAGCGGTTTGCTACGACTGGCTCAACCGCCATCAAAACAACCTGCGCTTGCTCAATAATGTGCGTTTATTGTTAGTGGTTGACTTGGGCGGCGGCACCACCGATCTTACCCTAATTCAAGTCGAGCAAGGAAAAAAACAACCCAAACTGACCCGGGTGGGCGTGGGTAATCACTTGCTGCTGGGCGGAGACAACATTGATTTAATGCTGGCCCATTTGGCCGAAGAACACCTGATCGATCAAGGACAGAAACTTTCCCCTGCGGATTTCTATCAATTGATCGAGCAATGCCGGTCCGCCAAAGAACGGTTATTGACAGAAGATAGTCCGGAGTCCGCCACCGTCACTGTTTTGGGAAGCGGCTCGAAACTTATCGGCGGCGCCCGGTCTGTGGAATTGACACGGGAAGAGGTCAGGCATATCGTTTTGGACGGCTTCTTCCCCGAAGCCACCCTTTCCGATCATCCCCACGGCAAACGTCTGGGCCTGGTGGAATTCGGCTTGCCTTATGTCTCTGATCCGGCCATCACCAAACATATTGCCGCATTCCTTTGCCTTCATACCCAGGCGGCGCGGGAAGCCTTGGGCGATGCCTCCGCCCCGCCGGTACCCGACGCCATTCTTCTCAATGGCGGCGTGTTCCGCAGTCACATCATCAGCCAACGATTGCTGGATATCGTCTCTTCCTGGAGCAGCCAAGGGCTGCTGCATTTGGACAATCCCCGGCCCGATTTCGCCGTGGCCGCGGGCGCGGTCGCCTACGCCATGGCGCGGCAAGGTCTGCAGCTTAAAATCCAGGGAGGGGCCGCACGCAGCTACTTTTTGGTGGTGGAAGACGAACGGGGAGACACCCGAGGTATTTGCCTACTCCCCAAAGGCACCCCTGAAGAGACGGAAGTCATCCTGGAAAACCGGATTTTTGCTCTCCGTTTGGGAAAGGCGGTACGCTTTAATCTGGTCACCTCCAATGAGGATACCAACTACCAACCCGGCGAAATCATCAGTCTCGAGAATGAAGACTATGCCAATCTGCCACCTTCGGCCGTGGCATTAGACCCTCAATCCAGCGATGGAGAATCGGAAATCAACGTCAAGCTCGCCGCACAATTGACGGAAATCGGCACCCTGCAACTGCACTGCATTGCGGCAGACAACCCCAAGCAACGTTGGCAATTGGAATTTCAACTGAGAAAATCCAGCCCGGCGCCCCAGGATTTCCTATCCACCGAATCAAGCCACCCTAACATTAACGAAGCCAAGACTTTGATTGGCGAAGTTTTTGGCAAGAAATCCAAGTCAGTCTCACCCAAACTGGTCAAAACTCTCCGGGGCGAATTGGAAAAATGCCTGGGATCCCGGGACGGCTGGGACATCAACTTGTTACGCGAACTGGCGGATCATTTACTGGATGGCCTCAAATACCGCCGCCGCAGTCCGCAGCACGAAAGAACCTGGTTCAGCCTGACCGGCTTCTGCCTGCGTCCGGGCTTTGGTTATCCATTGGATGACTGGCGCCTGGAGCAATCCTGGAATCTTTACCAACCGGGGTTGCAATTCGTCAACGTGATTCAGAATTGGGCGGAATGGTGGACATTCTGGCGCCGTATTGCGGGGGGGCTGAATCCAGAACAACAACTTCAGATCTATCAAGATATCAAGGATTACATCGATCCCGTCAAGGCCCGCAAAGGTAAAATGGCTAGTCTGGCCAAGCAACACAGTTATGAGAATATCGTTCGCCTGGCAGCGGTGCTGGAGTTACTGCCGGTCGAAGACAAAATCCAATCAGGCAATTGGCTGCTTACCCGCCTGCAAAAGAATCCCAAGGAACCGGAGCAAAGTGCCTGGGCTTTGGGTAGAATCGGCTGCCGCATCCCCTTTTATGCCAGCAGCCACCATGTGGTTCCCAAGGAAGCCAGCCAGGCTTGGCTGGAAAAACTATTGCAACTGGACTTCAAAAAGAAACCAGCCCTGGGCTTTGCCGCCGCCCTGTTGGCCCGCATGAGCGGCGACCGGGTACGGGATATTGATGAATCTTTAAGACAAGCCGTCATTAAGAAACTGCGACAGTCAAAAGCGCCTGCCTCCTGGATTGATATGGTCAGCCAACCTGTGAGCGAATTGTCCCAGGAAGATGAAAAGAGGATGTTTGGGGAATCCTTGCCACCGGGGTTGAAGTTAATCGCCTGAACCAGATCTAGATAGCTTCCACAAAGCGCTTTTCAGCCCAATTGGATGAAGAAAGCACTGCCCGGCCGCCTTCCAGTTGGTACACCCGGTCGGCGATTTCCACCATGGCTGGCTGATGGGAAATGGCGAGGATGGTGACTTCATGTTTCAATCCCGCCAAAGTGCGGCAAATTGCCCGTTGATTTTTGGGATCCAATGCGCTGGTGGCCTCGTCCAAAATCAACAGTTTAGGCCGGTGCACCAATGCCCGGGCAATCATGATCCGCTGTCTTTGTCCACCGGAGAGTCTGGCGCCCCGCTCTCCCACAACCGTCTCGATCCCTTGAGGCAAGGCGGTAATGAATTCCCAGGCGCCCGCGGCCTTTAACGCCCACTCGGCGTCGGCGCGGGAAAGGGAGGGATCACCAAAGGTGACATTGTAGAGCACGGTATCGTGCAGAAGCAGATTGTCCTGGGGCACATAACCAATCATCCGCCGCCAGGCACGGAGATTCATCTGGCTCAAATCGATCCCATCCACCAGGATTTTCCCGCTCTGAGGGCTCAGCAAACCAATAATCAAATCCACCACGGTGGTCTTCCCAGCGCCGGAAAAACCAATCAATGTGGTCAATTTTCCGGCGGGGATTTCAAGACTGATCGATTTAAGGATTGGCTTGCGGTCATAAGCGAAGGAAACGTTTTCCAGCTCGATCCCGTGATTCAAAGTGGGTTTCAACTGTCCACCCAATGGTTCGACATTGCGCTCGGCTTCCTCGATAGTCGCCTGCAGAGACCAATAGGCGCTTTCGCAGACCACCATGTTTTGGTACAAGCTTTGAACCTTGCCCAAACTGGTCATGACCCGGCTCAGCAACAACAGCAACACCATGACTTCCGCCGCCGGCATTCGCCATTGCACCAGCCCGATATAAAAACCCAGGCCCACCAAACCCATAAACGCAGGCGTCTGGATTGCCTTTAAGGCTTCCTTACTCAAGACTTGCCGCTCCAAAGCCTTGTTCAAGCGGATAGTTTCGGTGCTGATGACCCGATCGGCCAAATCTTCCCGCCCCATGGCTTTCAGCGGTTTAACTGATTGCAATATATCCGTCAATTGCCTGAGCAGCGCCTTGAGCACTTTGGTTTGGCGCTTCCCCGCCTTCCTTGCCATGCGCACGAAATAACGCAATACGAACAAGATGGCCATCGAAGCGGTCATATAAGCCAAGGTCGCTTTCCAGGAAATGGTCAATGCCACCCCAATATAGGCCATGAGCTGAATCATCGCCGCCAGCATGGTCGTGCCATGCAAATAGGCCTTGGAGGCTCTATCGGGTTCGCTGGACATGGCATTGGCAAGCATGCCAATGGGTTGTTTCAAATAAAACAGCCAGCGCGCGGACAACAGGGCTTTTAAGAGAGAGAGGCGAAGATCTGTCGCCACCCGGGCGATGGTATAACCCACGTATTTCTTGGCAATCAGAATAAAACCGCTTCGCAGCACAATGCCTGCGACTAAAACGGCTATTAACAACCCCAGGCTGGGCGTCAATCCAATCCATTCTATGGCTTGCACCAGGTAGTGATTTTTTTGCTCGTCACCCAGAGAGATGCCGCCTTGCCCGCTTTGTTCCACCGCCACACTGAGCATGGGGAGTAACGCGGTCAGGCTGATGCCCTCCACTAGCCCGGCAACAATCAAGGCAAGCAAAACAATGATGCTTTGCTTGGGATAGGCTTTGAGGAAACGGATCAGAAGCTGCACTTTGTCACCCTAAGAATCACCGCTTTTCATACCATGGGCGGATAATACTTTGGCAAAGACATCGAGCAATGTATCAATTTGTCCAGGCGCATGGGCGGCGCTCATACTGCATCGCAGCATGCATCTTGTATCGGGAGATGCCGGGGGCATCACCAAATTGACATACACGCCACTGTGCAAGAGGTCATGCCAGATGGCTATGGCTTCGGGCCGAGATTCGCCCAGCATGATGGGAATCACAGGACTTAGTTGAGGGCCGAGCCGGCAACCCATTTGCTTCAATCCCTCATAAAAACGGGACGCATTGTTCCATAATTTTTCCCGTAATTCCGCCCCTTCCCGTAACAGTCGCAAAGCCACGCGGGTTGAGGCAATCAGGGACGGAGATGATGACGCGGTAAAAATATAAGGCCGGGCGGCATAGCGAAGAATTTCCAGTTCCGGGTGGTGACTCACGCAATAGCCCCCGATAGACCCTAGACTTTTACTGAAAGTCCCAACAATGAAATCGACTTGATCTTCCACTTGTTCCGCCTGGGAGGCACCTCGGCCGGTTTCGCCAAGTACCCCTAAGGAATGCGCCTCATCCACCATCAAGTAAGCGCCATATTCCTGCTTGACCGCGGCAATCTCTTTCAGGGGGGCAACATCGCCCAGCATGCTGTAAATGCCCTCCACGACCACCAAGGTCCGGGAAGCCCTGTCTTTTAACCGCCGCAAACGCTTGGCCAAATCGTCAGCATCGTTATGGCGAAAGCGGATCACTTCCGCATTGCTCATGCGGCAACCGTCATAAATACTGGCGTGACTATCGGAATCAATCAAAATGACATCATCAGCGCCAGGTACAGTGGAAAGGATCGCCAGGTTGGCCAGATAGCCGGTGGAAAACACCATGGCGTAGGGCTTGTCGTAAAATTCGGCGAATTCGCGCTCCAAGGCCAGATGATCGGCATAATTACCATTGGCCATTCGCGAGCCCGTAGTACCGCAACCTTGTTCCCGCAAAGCTTTTTCCGCGGCGGCGATACACTCGGGATGAAACGTCAGCCCCAAATAATTATTGGTGCCCGCCAAAATCACCCGGTGACCATTGACAACCGCTTCCGTGGGTGAAAGGATCTTCTCTACCTTCACATTGAAGGGATCAACACCGATATCGCTCAGTTCAGCCCTTGCGGCCAAAAGGGGCTTGAATTTATCAAACAGGCTCATTCGGACTCGAGAATTTGATGGATTTTTTGCGCCAGATCTCCAACGGTCCGAACATCCGGCAACACATTAAGCGGGATGGATACATCGAACTGATCTTCGATTTCCTGGAGCAAGTTCATAACCTTCATGGAATCCAGCCCCAAATTATCCACCAATTCCATCTCGGGAGAAAGTTCCTTGGCGTTGGGCACCATGGGGCGAATCAAATCAAATAGTTCATTCAGAATTTCTTCGTAAGATTTCATAATTTCATTGAATCGAGTGAAATAACCATTGGAATTTATAGTGGCACGTTGCCATGGATTGTCAACCAAACAAAATCGCCACCTCACTATTTATCCGCTCTGGTGGCGGAGATGCAAACGGATAGGTGGTAAGGATCGCTACCTCAACCAGCAAGCGCTAGTTGGAACCCTTGCTCAAACTGTACCTTGGGTTCCCAGGGTAACAGGCGATTAATTTTGGCGTTATCACAAACCCAATTCTCATGCCGCAACTCTTTGACCTTTCCCGGCGTCAACATGGGAGGAAAACCCAAAACCTTTGCCGATCCAGCGGCAACCAACGCAATAGATTGAAGTAGCCACCCCGGTACTGGCACAGACACAACGGGTCTTCCGCGCACTCGTCTGGCAATGGTTACCACTTCCTGCCAATCATACCCGCCTTCTTTGTTGTCATCTAATTCCAAAATCTCGCCCTTGGGGAATTTTTGCAATACGCTGGAAACAGCAGCCGCCAAATCTCCCACATATAACAATGAAAACCTGGCCTCTCTTGGGCCTAAAATGGGCGCAAACCCTAGAGCCATAGATTTGAGCAGGGGTAAGAGTTCTTGATCTCCAGGACCGTAAACAGCGGGAGGACGTAAAATCACCCAGGGCAAATCCTGGCTGCCGGTTAGAACTGCTTCCCCCCGGCATTTACTCAAAGCATAGGGTGAAAGGTGGGGCTGGCGGGCAGCAAGGGAAGAAAATAAAACGAATTTGGGAGGACGGGGGCAAGCGGCGGTGATTTCGGCCAAACGCTCAACGCCGTCTACATTGACGCTATCGAATTCCGCCTGAGAAATCCCCCGCACTAACCCCGCGCAGTGAACCACGGCATCCGCATTAGATACCAATTCTTCCAGCGCGGAAGTATCCTCCAGGGTGCCAGTGCAAACTTCGTAACTGTGCTGACTGGGAAGCTTCTTTTCTGACCCTGGCCGAACCAGGGTTTTTACCCGCCAGCCTTCTTCCTCCAATTTCCGTGCAACGGCAGCGCCAATAAAACCTGTGGCTCCGGTAATGGCAACCGTGGGTTTTATATTCCGATCAGACGGCACGGCGGTCGGCTTTGGGCCGAGTCTGCTCCTCGTTATGACACATCCCAATCATGGAAAAGTCATGGGTGGCGATAAAATTTTGCCGCGCTTTGGAGCGGGACAATTTACCCGAGGAAGTCCGCGGCAAGGTATGCAGCGGCACCAGCTCAATCATACAATCCACGCCCACTTCCGAACGGACCCGGTTGCGGATGCGGTCAAGCAAATCCTTACGCTTTGTATCATCTGTTTCCCGGCATTGAACAACCAAAACTGTCAAATCACCGCCATTGGGGCCAGGCACGCCAAATGCAAGCGCGTCACCGGGACGAACTTCAGGTTGCTGCTCCGCCAGGTATTCCAGATCCTGGGGCCAGATATTACGGCCATTGACGATAATCAAATCTTTTTCGCGGCCGGTCAAATACAAACGATCACCCACCAAATAGCCCAAATCGCCGGTATTGAGCCAGCCGTCTTCACTCAAGACTTCTTGGGTAATTTGGGGCTCTTCAAAATAACCTGACATCACACTGGGGCCACGTAGAAAAACAGTGCCAATTTGGCGGTCTGGCAACTCGTTACCTTGCTCGTCTTTAATCATAAGCTCAAAACCGGGAAGCAATTGGCCGCAATCGACAAACCGCCTCACTTCTTTTGCAACCGTCGATGTAGAAGGAACGGCAACGCTATCATACGCCAGTTTCTCGGCATCCACGGCATCTGTTTTCAGGCCTTGACCCAATGGCGCAAAGGTGACTGCAAGTGAACACTCGGCCATACCATAGCAAGGTAAAAAGGCACCCTTATCAAATCCCGCAGGCGCCAAAGCATCAGCAAAACGATCCAGCGCTTCGGTACGGATCATTTCAGCGCCCACGCCCGCCACTCGCCAAGCGCTGAGATCAAATTTTTCCGCCTCGCCAGGGCGCAACCGCCGCTGACACAATTCATAGCCAAATGGAGGACCGAAGGAGATGGTCGCTTTATTCTTGGACATTAACGCCAACCATTGGCGGGGGCGCATGGCAAATTCCCGGGTACCCAAATAATCCACGGAAACCTGAGAAGCTACCGGCGTCAGCATCAAGCCAACCAGTCCCATGTCGTGATAAAAGGGCAGCCAGGAAACCGCCCGGTCGCCAGGACGTAACTTCACGCCGTGCTGAGCGATACCCGCCAAATTATCCATCACCGCCGCTTGCTTAATCATCACGCCCCGGGGAAAGCGGGTACTTCCAGAGGTATATTGCAAATAGGCCAGCTCATTCGATTGTAGCGGCTGCAGCTCGGTTTCCGACTCAGACAATTCGTCAAAGTCCTCAGGCGTACCGAAATACTTAATTTCAAGCCCCTCCGTTGCTTCATTCAAAAACGAAGCAAAACCTTCCGGGGCCATGGCAATACTTGGCTTACAGCTCTCCAGCATCGCCCGCAATTGGCGAACGTATGCCTGGTGACTGCCCAAACTGAAAGGAATCGGTAATGGCACAGGGATTAACCCTGCATATTGACAGGCAAAGAAAAAACGCATGAAATCAGGATTGGTCTCGGCAACGAGTGCCACTCGGGACTGCCGCTCCAGATTCAGCCCGGCCAACCGCCGCGCCAGAATGAGCGCTTCTTCCCTTAGTTTGGCGTAGGGCAATGCCTCGTAGAACTCTCCCCTGCCGTTGTAGAAATTACATCCCGTTTGGCCTAATGCGGCATAATCCAAAGCTTCCGCGAGTGTGGAAAAATCGGCAGGTCGCAAAGGCAGAGTATTTTCAGTTGGCGTAGCTTGAGCACCCAAGAGCCTCTCCCCTTATTCTTAAATATATCGAACAATTGCTGTGACCAAAGCAACAGGCGATGGCTAATCCATCCCCAAAACCCTCCATTGACCTGAAAAACGCTTTCCCTGCGATTCCCTGTTGCTAAAATATTTAGTTGCTTTCTTGCGAAAGCCAGGCTATCTACTGAATCCTAAACATCATAGCATTGTCACAGATTCAGAAACAAGCGCACGGCTAACCTTCCGAAAGCTCGTGATCCCGTTTTAACCAGTTATTAAAATGATAGCCTGTTGCGAGAAAACAATCAATAGTATCTGACAAACAACTAAACAACATTCCGCCAAAAACCAACATCATTTCTATTAGAATAGGCTTTCCGGATTTTTTTGACAAAAAAACAACACGTGGCCACCCCCTCTACTAACGCTATAAAAATCCAGCCAGTCCAAAACCCCAAGGACTTGAATCGTTTTATAGAGGTACCCTGGTCTATCTATCAGAATGATGATCTATGGGTACCACCGCTAAAATCAGAACGGCGCCTCCATTTATCCCCCAAAAATCCCTATTTCGCTCATGCCCGCTGGCAGGCATGGATTGCTTATCTAGGTGATCGACCTGTCGGTAGAATCAGCGCCCAGATTGATGATTTATATTTGCAACGATACGACCAACCCACTGGATTTTTTGGCCTGCTGGAATCCATTGATGACCCATCGGTTTTCTCTTTGTTATTGGAGGCAGCAGAATCCTGGCTACGGGATCAGGGTATTGAAACCATTCAAGGCCCTTTTAATTTATCCATTAATCAGGAATGCGGGTTATTAATAGAAGGCTTCGACAAACCGCCTGTGTTTATGATGCCGCATAACCCGCCCTATTATGCCCGCCAATTAGAAGCATTAAACTATAGCAAGGCCAAAGACTTGCTCGCCTTTCTCATTGACGCACAAATACCTCCTCCAGAAGCTGGGGTCAATCTCAGCCGCAAAGCAGCACAAGAGATGCATGTCCGGCCCTTGAAGCGATCCCGGTTAAAGGAAGAGTTTGAATTACTTAGGGACATCTTCAACGATGCCTGGGCGGATAATTGGGGGTTCGTGCCTTTTACGAAAGAGGAATTTCAGGAGATTGGTTCAACTTTGCGGTTTGTAATTGACGACGATTTTGTCCAGATTGCCGAATACCAAGGGGAGGCTGTGGGGATGATCATAGCCATGCCTGACCTGAATCAGCTGATCCGGGATTTGAACGGCAAGCTCTTCCCGCTTGGATGGCTCAAGCTGTTGTGGCGCTGGAAAACCGCTTACCCTAATATGGGCCGGGTTCCATTGATGGGCGTTCGAAGCCGCTATCGCAACAATCTCATAGGAGCTGCCATCGCTTACCTGTTAATTGAGTCCCTGCGCCAGCCGGTTGTCCGTAAAGGCATTAAACAAATGGAGTTATCCTGGATTCTGGAAGATAATCAACGCATCCGGGGCGTTATAGAAAGCTTGGGCGGGCGCTGTTATAAACGCTATCGGATCTACCAAAAATCCTTAACCTGAGAAGGACGTCATGCCCAAAACCCAATTCGATGCCATTGTCCTCGCCGCTGACCGCGAACAAGAAAACCTCGTCGCCAAAACCGCGGGCGTGCCTTGCAAAGCCTTGGCAAAGGTCGGCGGAAAGCCAATGCTGGCCAGAGTACTGGACACCTTAGGGCAAAGTCCTTATATCAACAGGCGCCTATTGTGCGGCCCACCAAAAGAAATGCTTGCCAATACGGATATAGAAACCCTTCTGACCCAAGGTCAGGTAGAATGGATAGCGCCACAACCTTCGCCCAGCTTGAGTGTCCTTTCGAGTTTTGCGGCTATCGATGAAAGCCGTCCAGCGCTTCTCACGACCGCTGATAGTGCTTTGCTTTCGCCCGAAATCGTCAATTTTTTTTGCAGTAAAGCCTTGGCATGTGACTGCGATGTGGTTGTCGGCCTGGTTCGTTATCAAGATGTCATTACCCGGATTCCCCGAGCCAAGCGAACGACCTTGAAGTTCTCCGACGGCCCTTTTTGCAGTTGCAACTTATTTGCATTTCTTACTCCAAAAGGGCGACAGATAGTCAGCTTTTGGCGCCGATTGGAACAAGAACGCAAGCATCCATGGCGTTTGATACGCGCCTTGGGACCTTTTGCGCTGTTACTTTATTTATTGGGGCGGCTCAGTACCGATGACGTAACAGCACAAGTCAAAAAGAAGCTCGGCATCCGAGTAAAGTTCCTGATTCTTCCCTTTCCTGAAGCCGCCGTTGATGTGGACAGCGTCGAAGACTGGAAACTTGCGCAACAATTAATAAGTTCTAAATGACGCTTGCGAATACCTTGTTGGCAAAGCCGGTTTTTCCACAAACTCCACCCAAACCCGGCGGTTCTTCGCCTGTCCGGTTTTGCTGCGGTTGCTGGCAACCCGCTTGCGCGAGCCCCAGGCTTTAATCGCGATCCGTGCTTTTTCCACGCCTAAACTTACCAAATAATCCCTGACTCTTTCCGCCCATTGCCGGGATAGCCGTCGGCTTTGATGCTCACTGCGCCAGCGGGCGGAATCACTGTGCCCGTGCACCACCAATCGCCCGGGAAAAAATTCTTTCACATAGCGGGCAAGAAAATACAGACGTTTTTTTTGTACCGGCGTCAAGCCCCGCTGACGGCGTCCATAATGATAAAGCTGCAATCCTTCCGGACCCAGTATTTCAATTTGTATTTTAGGCTTGGCTTTTGCTTTGGACTGACTATTGGCAACCAGTCGCTTTTTTGGCAATCCGCTGCTTTTTAAAGCTTGACGTATTTTTTGCCATCTTTTCTGGAACCACTGCCTGCCCTCCTTGCCATTCACCCCGGCAGCCGGATCCACTATAACGACTTGGCCCTTGCCCAGAGCTGTCAAATAGGCCGCCAAATTGGGAAGTATCCGATGAAGCCGGGTTGGCAAATGCGCCTGATGCTTGTGGAAATAAAACCGCAGTCCTTGAAAGTCTTTTAATCCAAACGGAGGAAGTTTCAAACGGCACGATTGAAACCGTCCATAAACCTCCTGAAACCTGACCGATGACACCAGCACCCGGGACTCATCCACCAAATCGCTTCGCTGGCTGTGGTAAATAAATTTAGGAAAACGTCCCTTGACCAGTCCAGCCAACATAATCTCCGCCGTTTGCCCTTGGACGCTTAATCGTTGACCAACCAGACCCTGTTTTTCAACGGCAGAGACAGGAAATAGACGTCCTCCGCCACCATCATGCTGCCAAGGCGCAGGGCTCACCTTGACCGATGCCTCGGTGACCGAGTTTTCATTTTCCAGAACAAGCTGAAATCGGAGGGGCTCTCCAGCTTCATGAATAAAAACAGCGCGTCCGCTATTAGGGATGTGATGGGTGAGTTGGCAGGCGAGTTTTGCGGTCTTCACCTGCCACTTGGCATCCAAAAGTGGGGCTTGATAAAAATCCCCCCACGCATTCACCGCAGCAAAAAATAACAACCAAAAAAGATTTTTCACCTAATTCCCCAAACCGCCATTTAAAGATCTGATGTTACACACGGTCATTCCAAAGCAGCCCTCAAGCGAAGCGAGCGGTCTGGCAAGGAATCCTGTCATTGGCCCGCGGGCAAGACAGGCTACCCCCTCCCCAACCCTCCCCCGCAAGCGGTGGAGGGAGCGACGGACCCTGCCTTGAATCCCCTCCCTTTGGGAGAGGGTGTGACAGCGCTCTCCTTGCCATAAGTTGCGTAATATCAGTAAAGATATCGGCGGGCGGGAAGCAGGCTTTAATTAAGAGCTTGTCAAATGAGAAGATGCTTTGCGCAGAAAACAGCGAACGATCTCGAGGAAGCGTTCCGGTTGATCTTGATGCAGCCAGTGACCTGCGTCTTCGATGGTTTTGATAAGCGCGCTGGGAAATAGAGAACGTATGGCAGGATGGTATTGGGTCTTAATGTATTCGGAATGACCACCGGCAATGAATAATGTGGGACCCTCAAACGGTTGCAGTTCCGAATCCTGGGGAAACCCGGCAATGGCAGGCAGAGCTTGTTCCAAAATTTCAAAATCAATACGCCAATGATAGTGATCGTTTTCCGCTACCAGATTTTGCAGCAAGAATTGGCGGACAGCGGCAATTTCTATCCGGCTTTCCAGCAACGCATCCGCCTCGCTGCGGCTGGTGATTTGATCCAATGGCAATTGCTTTAAGGTTTCAATGATGTCGTAAAAATTATGACTATATTGCACCGGAGCGATATCCACCACGACCAACCGATCCACCAGCGCCGGGCGGGTCAGGGCCAAATACATGGCCACCTTGCCGCCCATGCTATGGCCTAATAAATGGGCGCTGGCCAGCCCCTCGCACGCCAATAATTGGGCGACATCCGCCGCCATGTGGGGATAATCCAAGGGCGGAACTTTTGGGGAGTCGCCATGACCGCGAAGATCAGGCACAAATACCTTATATTCTTGCGCCAAATTCCGGGCAAAGGAATACCAATTACGTCCTGATCCAAACAGGCCGTGCAGGATCACTAAAGGCGGGCCGTCACTGCCAAATTGCTGATAGCTCAGTTCAACGGTTTGCAAACCTTAACTCCTGGCTTTGGCCCCATCGTATTTTGAGATTTCCACCCTTTAACTTTTACCAAGATAAAGGTCGGTAATGGAACCGTCAATGATTTCCGCCGCAAACATGATTGTTTCAGACAGGCTTGGGTGAGGATGGATGGTCAAAGCGATATCCTCCGCATCGGCTCCCATTTCCAGAGCCAATACCGTCTCTGCAATTAATTCACCAGCGTGGGGACCGACGATACCCGCACCCAAGATCCGGCCGGTTTTCTTGTCGCTCAGCAGTTTCGTCATACCATCGCGGCGGCCCAAGGTTAAAGCCCTGCCGCTGGCAGCCCAAGGGAACACGCCCTTATCGTATTCGATACCTTCTTGTTTTAGCTCTGTTTCAGTTTTGCCCATCCAGGCCACCTCGGGATCGGTATAAGCCACCGCCGGGATTGCCAGCGCCTGAAATGCGGCAGGCTCCCCGCAAATAACTTCCGCCGCGATTTTCCCCTCATAACTGGCCTTGTGGGCCAACATGGGATTACCGACAATATCGCCAATGGCATAGATATGGGGTATGTTGGTACGCTGCTTGTCATCAACGGTGATGAAGCCGCGCTCATCCGTAGTCACACCTGCCGCTTCAAGATTCAACTGGTCGCTATTGGGACGTCTGCCCACCGCTACCAATACCCGGTCAAACACTTGCGACTGCGGAGCGTCTTTGCCTTCCAGGCTGACTTTGACTCCCTTCTTCTGAAACTCCAGTTCGGTCACTTTGGTGCCAAGCCAAATGGATTCGTAACGCTTGGAAACGGTTTGATGCAACGGCTTGACCAAATCGGGATCCGCGCCGGGCAAAAGCTGATCGGTCAATTCCACGACGCTGATTTTGGCGCCAAGGGCATGATAGACACAGGCCATCTCCATGCCAATGACGCCGCCGCCGACCACCAACAGCGACTGCGGGATCTCTTCCAACGCCAGCGCTCCGGTGGAATCCATAATCCTGGGATCCTCCGGCCATCCTGGCAGCTTCACCGGCCGGGAACCGGCGGCAATGATCGCCTGTTCAAATTGAATGGTTTGACTGCCGTTGTCGCCACCTACCTCAAGCGTGTTGCTGGAAGTAAAGCGGCCAGTGCCATAAATCACTGCCACATTACGTTGCTGGGCCAGCCCCGCCAGGCCTTTATTCAAGGTTTTGATCACCCGCTCTTTCCATTGACGGAGCTTGGCCAGATCGATGTCAGGTTCGGAAAAAACAATGCCCTTACCAGCGCTCTCACGGGCATCGTAAATGACTTGCGCCATGTGCAACAACGCCTTGGAAGGAATACATCCCACATTCAAACAAACGCCCCCCAAGACCGGATAGCGCTCTACCAATGTCACCTTTTTACCCAAATCCGCCGCTCTGAAGGCCGCCGTATAACCGCCGGGGCCACCCCCCAACACTAAAACTTCAGTCTGTACCGTCATCCGTCCACCCTCCTTATTACAACACCAAGCGCCGCAAATCGCCCAACAATTCTCCGAATCTGACCACAAACTGGGCCCCTTCCGCGCCATCTATCACCCGGTGATCGTAGGAAAGCGAAATGGGCAAGATCAATCGCGGAATAAATTCATTGCCATTCCAGTGGGGCTGCATCTTGGCCCGGGACAGGCCGAGAATGGCCACCTCTGGCACATTGACAATAGGAGTAAAAAAGCTGCCACCAATACCGCCCAGACTGGACACGGAAAAACATCCGCCTTGGAGATCATCCGGTTTGAGTTTACCCGCCCGGGCCCGGGCGCTGACTTCAGCCAACTCCTCGGCCAATTGCCACACACCTTTCTTGTCCACATCCCGGATAACCGGCACCACCAACCCATCCGGCGTCGCCACCGCCACGCCGATATGAAAATATTGTTTCAGGATCAAAGACTCCCCGTCGGGCGCCAAAGAAGCGTTAAAGGAAGGGAATTGCCGCAGCAATGCTGGTAAAACCTTGAGCACGAACGCCAAAGGGGTAATCTTGACGCTGCGCCGCTCGGACTCGGCTTTCAGGCTTTTTCTGAATTCTTCCAGATCAGTGATATCCACTTCGTGATGCTGGGTAACCTGAGGCGCACTTTGCCATGCTCTGAGCAAATGCGGCCCGGAGCGGCGCTTGATCCGCGACAAGGGCTGGGTTTCCACCGGCCCGAATTTGGAAAAATCGATTTCCGGAATCGGGGGCAGCGAAACCCCGCCACCTGCCGGCGCGCCCTGCAGTCGGGCTTTGACAAACGCTTCCACATCTTCCCGCAGAATCCGGCCTTTGGGCCCTCTGCCTTTGACTTGATGTAAATCCACGCCTAATTTTCGGGCTAATTTCCTCACCGAGGGACTGGCATAGGGTAATTGGCCCGTGGCCTCTTCCGCCACCGGAGGTGAAGGGGCTGCTTCTGATGCAGGAACCGATGGGGAAGCGGATGCTGGAGGTTGTTCTGGTTGCGGCGCTTTCTCTTCCACCAGCGGTGGCGTTTCTTTCGCAGGCGCCCGGGCTTCAGCCTCGGCGGATCCTTCTGCCACTTCAAGCTTGGCAATGGGCGAGCCTTCTTTGACCTTGTCTCCCACTTTAACCAAAACTGCTGTCACAGTTCCGGCGTCAGGCGATGGCACTTCCATGGTTGCCTTGTCGCTCTCCAACGTAATCAGAGGCGCGTCTTTTTCGACCTTATCCCCCGGTTGCACCAAAACCTCGATGACATCCACCTCATCGATATCCCCCAATGGCGGAACGACTATTTCCTTCTCCTGGCTCACCCTTATTTACCCCTTAGAATGCATATTAAATAATCGATTTTCATTTATTACCTGATGTTACGCAACTTATGGCAAGGACAGCGCCGTCACACCCTCTCCCCAACCCCTCTCCCCAACCCCTCTCCCAAAGAGGGTGTCGCAAAAGCCGACACCCTCTGCGATACAGGGATGCATCGCCATTTTCGATGGCCATAAGCCATTGAAAATGGAGGAATTGGAAAATCACGTTTTTCCGATTCCGAGTCGTAAAAGTCCAAGGATGGACTTTTACAACACCCTCCCAAAGGGAGAGGGGATTCCAGGCATGGTCCATCGCTCCCTCCACCGCTTGCGGGGGAGGGTTGGGGAGGGGGCACCCTTTTACTGGCTAAATCTTCCAACGCCGATGATATTAAAAAATAAATCGGCCGGCATTACAGCAATGCCATAACGCCGGCCATTATACCGAATGATGTAGAATTTAAACCGTTGGCGGAAAAGGCTTTTCCGGATTAATGCCGTATTTGGCAATTGCCTCATTGACCTGCTTTGGTTTCACCGTTCCCTCATCCGCCAAGGCTTTAAGCGCGGCCACGGCAATGGAATAGCGGTCCACTTCAAAAAAGCGTCTGAGCTCTTTCCGCACGTCGCTGCGTCCATAGCCATCGGTCCCCAGGACGTAATAAGGCTTGGAAATATAAGGCCTTATCTGATCCGCGTGGGTGCGGACATAATCCGTCGCCGCCACGATTGGCCCTTGGGTTGAATCCAGTACCGAAGAGACATAGTTTTGCTTTGGCTTTTCCTCAGGATGAAGCCCATTCCAACGAGCACATTCCATGCCATCGCGGTGCAGCTCGCTAAAACTGGTAACACTCCACACATCCGCCGACACGTTGAAATCCGTCTTCAAAAGATCCGCGGCGGCAATCACTTCCCGCAGGATAGTACCGCTTCCCAACAGTTGGATTTGGGACTTTTTGCCTTCACTCGAAAACCGGTAAATTCCCCGCAAAATCCCCTCTTCCACGCCATCCGGCATGGCCGGATGGGTGTAATTTTCATTCATGACGGTCAGGTAATAGTAAACATTTTCCCCTTCCTCCATCATCCGCCGCATGCCGTCGCGGATAATCACAGCCAGTTCGTAACCAAAACAGGGATCGTAGGTGACGCAGTTAGGCACCGCTGAAAAAAACAACAGGTTGTGGCCATCTTGGTGTTGCAAGCCTTCTCCGGCCAATGTCGTCCGCCCAGCGGTGCCGCCCATGAGAAACCCCCGCGCCTGCATATCCCCTGCCGCCCAGCATAAGTCACCCACACGCTGATATCCGAACATGGAGTAGTAGATATAGAAAGGCACCATCGCCAGATCATGATTGCTGTAAGCTGTACTGGCGGCGATCCAGTCACTCATGGCGCCGGCTTCGCAGATGCCTTCCTCCAAAATCTGCCCCTGCTTGTCTTCGCGGTAGTAATTGATCTGGCCAGCATCTTCCGGCTCGTACAGTTGCCCCACATGGGAATAAATTCCGTATTGGCGGAACAGCCCTTCCATGCCGAATGTCCGGGCCTCGTCCGGAACAATGGGAACCACGTGTTTGCCCAATTTTTTATCCCGCATCAACCCCGCCAAAATCCGGACGAATACCATGGTGGTGGACATCTCCCGCTCCCCGGTCCCTTGGAAGGCAAAGTCGAATGCCTTGGGTTCAGGCTTCGGCAACGGTTTGGACTGGCGCCGCCGCTGGGGCAGATATCCCCCCAGGGCACGGCGGCGCTCGTGCAGATATTCAATTTCGGGACTGTCATCCGCCGGTTTGTAAAAAGGCGCTTCGGCCAGTTTGTCATCGGGAATGGGAATATCAAAGCGGTCGCGGAATTTGCGCAGGGCTTTCTCTTCCAGTTTTTTCTGCTGATGGGCGCCCATTCTGCCTTCACCCGCTTCGGCCATGCCGTAACCCTTAATGGTTTTGGCCAGAATGACGGTCGGCTGCCCGGTGTGCTCCACCGCCGCGGCATAGGCGGCATGAACTTTGTGAGGATCGTGGCCACCCCTGTCCAAGCGGAAAATCTCCTCGTCCGACATATTGGCCACCATTTCCAGAAGTTCCGGATATTTACCGAAAAAGTGCTTGCGTACGTAAGCACCGTCTTTGGCTTTGTAGGTTTGGTATTCGCCATCGACGACTTCTTCCATGCGCTTTTTAAGCAAACCTTTGCTGTCCTGGGCCAGCAAGGGATCCCAGCGGGAACCCCAGATAACTTTGATCACATTCCAGCCCGCCCCGCGGAACAGTCCTTCCAGTTCCTGAATGATTTTGCCATCCCCCCGCACAGGGCCATCAAGTCGCTGGAGATTGCAATTAATCACAAAAATCAGGTTATCCAACCGTTCCCGGCCTGCCAGGGACAATGCGCCCACCGACTCTGGTTCATCCATTTCCCCGTCGCCGCAGAAACACCAGACCTTGCGGCCCTCGGTATCCGCCAAACCTCGGTCGTGGAGATAGCGCATGAAACGCGCTTGATAAATGGCCATTAACGGCCCCAGCCCCATGGAAACCGTGGGAAATTGCCAGAAATCCGGCATCAACCAGGGGTGAGGATAGGATGACAATCCCTTGCCCGCTACTTCACGACGGAAATTTTGCAGATGCTCTTCTGTCAACCGGCCTTCAAGAAAGGCGCGGGCATACATGCCAGGGGAAGCATGGCCCTGGAAAAACACCAAATCGCCGCCAAAGTCTTTATTGGGCGCGCGAAAAAAATGATTGAACCCCACCTCGTACAGAGTCGCCGCGGAAGCAAAGGTGGCAATATGCCCGCCATATTCGGTGGATCTGCGGTTGGCTTGCACCACCATGGCCATGGCGTTCCAGCGTATATAGGAACGGATTTTGCGTTCAATCGCGCTGTCACCGGGACAGCGTTTCTCGAGATGGGGAGGAATGGTGTTGATGTAAGCGGTATTGGCGGAATAGGGAATATTAATTCCGGAACGCCGGGCTTTGTCAATCAAGCGCTCAATCAAATAGTGGGCACGCTCGGGGCCTTGGGCCTGGATTACCGATTGCAATGCATCCATCCACTCCCGGGTCTCTTCCGGGTCAGGATCCTGAAACAGGGAAGCGCCGGAGAGCCAGCGGGGATCAAGATTTTGTGTCACACATCCTCCAAAAACTTGCTAAACGGTTCGAATCAATTGGTACGCAAGGGCTATATTAAAAATGAGTCGTATAGTATAACAGCGTCAGCAAGTTACCCAAGCTACTCATCCTCCGGTCATGTTCATATGCCGCAAGATTACCGGCTTTTCTTGTAAATCGAAATAATGTTTTTCCGGCTTGATTGCCATTGCCGCCACAATGGCTTGGCGCAATTTGCCTTCATCCCCCGGATAACGCCGAATGACTTGCTTGAGGTCCACGGAATGTTCATTGCCAAGGCATAACAGTAGCCGGCCCTCCACGGTCAGCCGCACCCGGTTGCAGTCACCGCAGAAATTATGGCTATGGGGTGAAATAAAACCCACTTTGGTTTCTGAACCTGCAACACTGAAATAACGGGAAGGGCCACCCGTGCGGACTGGGCTTGGCAGCAGAGTGAATACTTGCTCCAAATCCTGCTTGATCTGATCGGAAGAATAGTAGGCATGAGCGCGGTCGTGACTGGCCACAGCGCCCAACGGCATTTCTTCAATAAAGCTGATATCCAGTTGCCGGTCTATGGCAAAATGGACTAAATCTACCGCTTCATCGTGATTGAATCCCTTGAGAATCACGGTATTCAGTTTGATACGCTCAAAACCTTCGCCACGGGCCGCCTCGATACCCTCCAGCACTCGTTCCAGCCGTCCTACCCGGGTCATTTCCCGAAAGCGCGCCGGTTGCAAGCTGTCCAGGCTGATGTTTAAGCGGGAAACGCCCGCTGCCTTCAAACGACCGGCACATTCCGCCAAACGGGTGCCATTGGTGGTCATCACCAACTCCTTCAGTGGTAATTTCCCCAATTGCTCAATCAAGCCCAAAGCACCGCGCCGCACCAAAGGCTCGCCGCCGGTGATACGGATTTTCTCCACGCCGAGATCGACAAAAGCCTTGGCAATCCAGTGGATTTCTTCCAGAGACAGGATTTGCGCCCGGCGGAGAAACGTCATCTTCTCATCCATGCAATACAGACAACGCAAATCGCAGCGGTCGGTGATTGAAATCCGCAAATAAGTAATCTTGCGGCCGAAGCGGTCGATCAGTGCGCCGGTGGGATTCAAAACATCAACCTCATGCAAAAACGCTTTACCGGCTAGAACGGCATTTTAGGCATGCCGCCTGGCATTCCCGGCAATCCACCTTTGCCAAAACCTTTCATCTTTTTCATCTTTTTCATCATTTTTTGCATCTGGCTGTATTGCTTCAACAGCCGGTTGACATCCTGGACCTGCATCCCTGAACCTTTGGCAATCCGGCGCTTGCGGGAGTTGTTAATGACCGCGGGAAAACGGCGTTCGTGGGGGGTCATGGAATTGATGATGGCAATTTGCCGGGTGATATCCTTGTCATTGATGTTTTCCTTGACGTTTTTGGGAAGGTCCCCCATCCCCGGCAGCTTATCCAGCATTGCGGTAATGCCGCCCATCTTGGTTAGCTGGGCCAATTGATCGCGCATGTCGTCCAGATCGAAGCCCTTGCCTTTTTGGACTTTTTTGACAAACTTCTCGGCCTTTTTCTTATCGATCTTGCGCTCGACTTCCTCAATCAGACTGAGTACATCCCCCATGCCCAAAATGCGGGAAGCGATTCGATCCGGGTGGAATAACTCCAAGGCATCGGTTTTTTCCCCGAGACCGATAAACTTGATCGGCTTGCCGGTGATATGGCGAATGGACAGCGCCGCCCCGCCCCGGGCATCGCCGTCGGCTTTGGTCAGCACTACCCCGGTCAAGGGCAAGGCATCGTGGAAAGCCTTGGCGGTATTGGCGGCATCCTGGCCGGTCATGCTATCAACTACAAACAGGGTTTCGATGGGTTGCACCGCCTCGTGCACCTGTTTGATTTCCTGCATCATTGCTTCGTCAATGTGAAGACGGCCGGCGGTATCGATAATCACTGCATCCAGCAGGTGCTTTTTGGCGTGTTCGACCGCTTTCTTGGCAATCTCCACCGGCGATTCCTCGGGAGAAGAGGGAATGAATTCCACCCCCACCTCATCGGCCAGGGTTTTAAGCTGGGCAATAGCGGCGGGCCGGTAAACGTCGGCGCTCACCACCGCGACTTTCTTTTTTTGCCGCTCTTTGAGCCAGCGGGCCAATTTGGCAACGGTGGTCGTCTTCCCCGCCCCCTGTAGACCCGCCATCAAAATCACCGCCGGTGGCTGGGTGGCCAGATTCAGGCCCTCGCTGGCGCCCCCCATCACATCAATCAATTCCTGTTGGACAACTTTGACGAATGCCTGGCCAGGGGTCAGGCTGGTCTGGACTTCCTGCCCCATCGCCCTTTGCTTGACTTGGTCGGTGAAAGCCTTGACCACCGGCAAGGCCACATCGGCCTCCAGCAGCGCCATCCGCACTTCACGCAGGGTGTCTTTGATATTGTCTTCAGTCAAGCGGGCTTGGCCGCGGATTTTTTTGAAGGTGTGGGTTAATCGTTCAGAAAGCGTATCAAACATCGTTTTATGTTACCTGTGGGTTACCGTATCCCTACTTTTGCAGGGATAAAATTACTCGATCAACAAAAATTGGTTTCCGGCCCGTCTGTTGAATCTTATCATTATGCCAGACTGGGAATGAGAATGAAGCCCCGCCGCGCCCTCTATTCACACAATCCGTATGCCAAGAACTCACCCAACAAAGGGAGCATGAGAATACCTTTGTTGTTTCTGGGGGAGCATGAGCCTATGATGGACATTAACTGTTTGATTTTGACTCGCTACCCTCAGTGGAGTTCGTGATATGGATTGGAAAATATTTCTCCAGAATCACCCGGTTTTCGCCAACCTTTCCGAGAAGGAAATTGACCACATTCTTTCCCCCGCCATGTCCGAGCAACAATCCTTCGAAGCGAACCAAATGATTTTCCGCATCGGGGAACCGGGCAATTCAATTTTCCTGATTGGCTCGGGTTCCGTGGAAATTTCCTTGCTGGGCGCCGACCGCAAGATGATTCCGCTGACATTGCTCCGCAAGGGAGAATTTTTCGGTGAAATCGCCGTATTCGATCAAAAACCCAGATCCGCCACCGCTATCACTACGGAAGCCTCTAAGCTGTTAGAAATCAGGGGCAAAGAACTCCTCAATCTCGCCCGCGAACATCCGGAAATGGAGTTCAAATTCCTCATGCATTTGAGTACGCGCCTGCGGGATGTGGGGGATCACGTCATGGCGGTTAAAGTCCAGGAGGTGGATGAAAAGATTCAAATGATCAGTACCCGGCTCGATGCCGAGCTCAAAGTCATCGACGCTTCGCTGAAAGCCGCTCAAACCGTCTTCGACCATACCAGTAGCCGGGCCAAGGAGCTTATTGAAAGCGTCGAGCGGAGCCGCTCGCGCATGACCATTGTCGCCTCCCTGATAGGCGCTGGATTAAGCACCATTGTCGCTGTTTTTGGGCTGATTGGCCTTTCCGAACTGCAAGACGTCAAAAAACTGAAAAAAGAAATCACTCAAATTCACACCGAATTAGCGGCCCGTTTGGATAGCGCCAAAAATATCGAAAACCAAATTCAAACCATCGCCCCAAAAATCGACAACACGCTGACCCGGCTTGGAAAAGTGGATAACCAGATCCAGGCATTTCAACAAAACTTTTTCGATAAAGTGCTGCTGCCGCGCTTTTATGACAGCGTGGATAAAGATACCGAGAAAGCCATGGAAATCTTCGAAACTATTTTGAATTTGGACGGCGCCGAAATTGAAGATACTTTGTTTTTGTCCGTCTTGAGTAACCTTCTAAGTGACGAACAAAGCAGACAAAGGCATGCCAACGTTCTTATCCGTGCCATCCGGGAAGGCCTGACTCATAATCATCGACAGCAAGTTCTCTCCTATTACCTGTTACTTACAGCGTTAGCCATAAATGATGACAAGATTGCCTCTGAAACCAGTGCCGCACCTATTCTCTATGCCAACATACAACAAGACCTCAAAAATTACCTGACAGAAAATCCAAATCCGGTTAAAGCGACTTTAAAAAGAAATTTTGGGATTTGGGTCATGAGGGAACTGCTAAGCGAAGCGCCAGAAAAGACACTAAAGCAAGTCGAAGTCACTTGGAACATGATTCCATAGATCTGGGTAGCATTGGATTACCGCTACCTAATCAACTATTTATTCAAAAACCATCTAGCCCGGATATTTCATTTCAACTTCACGCCGCAGACAAAAAAACGCCGGCTAGAAAGCCGGCGCATCAAAGGGGAGGAGGATAAGTGAAAGCAATGACAGTTTAGAAGGAGGTAAGTAAACTGTTTGTTTCATCTCCCATACACGGACACCACCATAAAAATTTGCCTTGGCGGTAAAAGTACCAAACTCAAAATGACTTGCTTTTTAATCCACCGCCCCCACATTTAGAAACAACGAAAAAAATCGCAAGGAGGTGAAAACAATGGTCGCATCAGCAGAATCAGCCCTGGACAAGATCCAAGAGCACATTAACCCTTTAGAGAAGGAGCTTGTGAAAATCAACCAATCCTTGGAGCAGCTAGAGCAAGAACTGGATGGCGTTCGTAAACAGCTCACCGAGATTGAGCTAAAAGCGCTGGATGTCGCGCGCGACATCCGTCAAAAACGTCACGAACTGAATGAACTGCGCCATAAAGTCAAAAAGCACAATAAATTACTGGAAGAAATCGATCCTGACGCCGCGCCTAGAGAATATCGCCGTATCAGTGAAGAACGCGACGAGTTTGAGGCGCAGATTGGTCAAATCGTCCACGAACTCGAACAACTCCGGAAGCACTACGATCAACTGATTGATCAAGAAACCACCCTGCTTAGCAAGGAATGGGAACTGGAACAGGAATACCGCCAGCTCAAGGAACGTTACGATAAGTTATTGAGCCAAATCAGCCGCGTGGCACAAACGTTGGAACATCGAGTACGGGATATACGCGCCAAGTATTATTAATCGGTTGGTTCAACAATTCATATCCCACCAGACTGCTCCATTGGGCTTGAAAATGTTGTCTCCGTCCTGCGCCCGGTTCATGGATTTGCACGCAGCCAGATCGGTCCCGTGTTTACGCCACGGATCTCGTTCAGATTTCCGCACTTTACAACACCCAGACACGGCATAAGCGCCAGTCACTGGCGCTATCCTGCCCCAAAACAATCCGGCCACTACCATCAGTAGCAAAATCAAAAGGATGGTTTTTTTCATCACAAACACCTACAGCAATACAAAAAAGGCTGTATTCGATTCTACGCCTATCGCCAGCAAACCGCACAACACTCACGAATCCGCATGGATAGAATCATTCTGCCCAGCAACTAGCGATTCTCCACAATGAGGACAACGGGAAGGATACTCTCCGGTTTTCCGGAACATAATTTTTTCACAGTCCATAATGGCCTCCGCCTCCTCCTCTTCTAGCCCTAGCTCTTGTTGGGATAATTTCAAGGCTTCGTATTCCGCCCGGGAAATCACGCCATCGGCCAGGGCTTCCCGCAATTTAAGCCGGTAAAGTTCACGCCGCTTTTGAATCTCCATGGAGAAACCCGAGGCCAAAATCCCGGCCGGCATGGCCGCCATCCCGACCCCGGCAATGGTAATCAAAACCCCAAACGCTTTTCCCAACGGCGTCATAGGCACCACATCCCCGTAGCCAACGGTAGTCAACGTCACCGTCGCCCACCAAATGGCCTTGGGAATACTGCCAAAGGCTTCGGGCTGGGTTTCGTGCTCCAACAAATAGATGCCGCTGGAGGCAATGATAATAATTATTACCATCACAAAAATCGCGGAAATGAAGGCCGAAGCTTCCCGTTGAATCACCGCGAACAACAAATCCAGGGCGCTGGAATAACGGGTCAACTTGAACATTCGCACCAACCGCAATACTCGCAGAAAACGCCCATCCAGATTGAAAAAGTAAGTTGAATAAAACGGCAAGAATGCCAATAAATCGATAATCGCCATTGGTGTCAGCATGTACCGCACACGCCCCCGAACCGGATCCTGGAATCTGGGGTTTTCCACGCAACACCACACCCGCAGGAGATACTCGATGGTAAAAGCAAACACCGAAAGCGCCTCAAACCCATCAAACCAAGATTGATAAGTGAGGTAATATTCATCCACCGATTCCAAAATCACCGCCAGCACATTCAAAAAAATCAGTAGCATGATGGAAATATCCACCGTTCTACTGGCAACTCCTGGATGGCGGTGATCGAGCAATTGATAGATTCGGTAACGCAAGGACATACTAGACCTCATCGTGAGTCAGGCAAGCGGGTCGTGTAGAATAAACAGCGGATTTTTCCTTAGACGAGACGGTCTACTGGAAAACAAGGCAACCGCCACGACTAACAACCAGCGTCAGGGTATTTTATTACCCACAAAACCACAAGTTTCAAGACAGGAGCTTTCATGACATCTCTTTCCCGAGAAAGCATCGAAAATGCGCTCAAAACCTATTGTGATCCTCACTTGGATTCGGACCTGGTGAGCGCGGGTGCAGTCCAGTCAATCCAAATCGAGGATGGCCGGGCGTCCATCGAAATCATCCTGGGTTTTCCCGCTCGAGGCTATATTCCCCAGCTGGTTACCACACTAACAGAGAAACTCCGCGCTGTTTCCGGGCTGGAAGCGGTGGATATTCAGGTTCGAACGGAAATCACTGCCCGTGCCGTACAGCAAGGCCAAAAACCGCTACCCGGCATCAAAAATATCATCGCCGTCGCTTCAGGCAAAGGCGGGGTGGGAAAATCCACCGTCGCCGCCAATCTCGCTCTGGCGTTGTCTCAGGAAGGTGCCCAGGTGGGCGTGCTTGATGCCGATATCTATGGCCCCAGTATTCCGCGGATGCTGGGAGTCAGCGGTCAACCGGAAACCAAGGACGGCCAGCTTATCGAACCCAAACAATCCTACGATCTGCAAATCATGTCCATCGGCTTCCTGGTGGAAGAAGATACCCCCATGATTTGGCGCGGCCCCATGGCCACCAGCGCCCTACAGCAATTGCTGACCCAGACCCATTGGCAGGATGTGGATTACCTGATTGTCGATCTGCCTCCCGGCACCGGCGACATCCAGCTCACCCTCACCCAGCAGATTCCTGTCTCCGGCGCCTTGATTGTCACCACCCCCCAGGACATCGCCTTGCTGGACGCGATGAAAGGGTTGAAAATGTTCGAGAAGGTCAACGTCCCGGTTCTGGGCATCGTCGAAAATATGAGCCTGCATATTTGCAGCCAGTGCGGTCACGAAGAACCCATCTTTGGCAGCGGCGGGGGGGGAAAGCTGGCTGAAAAATACGACGTTCCTCTGCTGGGCTCCCTGCCTTTGGACATCAGCATCCGTGAGAATGCCGATAGCGGCCATCCCAGCGTTATTTATGAGCCCGACAGCCGGATTGCGCAAATCTATAAAGAAATCGCCCGCAAAGCGGCCGCGAAACTGGCGCGGCGTCCCAAGGACTTTGCCGCCAAATTCCCGAAAATCGTGGTGGAGAACGACTGACATGGCCATCAAATCCGACCGCTGGATCCGCCAAATGGCGGAAGAACACGGCATGATCGAACCTTTCGAAGCCCGTCAAATCGCAGAAGTCAACGGCGAGCGGGTAATTTCCTTTGGCACCTCCAGTTACGGTTACGATATCCGCTGTAGCGATGAATTTAAAATCTTCACCAACATCAATTCGGCGATTGTAGATCCCAAAAACTTTGACGCCGACAGCTTTGTGGATGTCAAATCCGACGTCTGCATCATTCCTCCCAATTCCTTCGCCCTGGCGCGCACGGTGGAATTCTTCCGCATTCCCAGGGACGTATTGACCATCTGCCTGGGCAAATCCACCTATGCCCGCTGTGGAATTATCGTCAACGTCACCCCCTTGGAGCCGGAGTGGGAAGGCCACGTCACCCTGGAATTTTCCAACACTACCCCGCTGCCGGCGAAAATTTACGCCAATGAAGGGGTTGCCCAAGTGCTGTTTCTGGGAGCGGATGAAGTCTGCGAAACCTCATACCGCGACCGGGGCGGGAAATACCAGGGACAAACCGGCGTGACCCTTCCCAAAGCCTGACAACAATCAAAAAGAGGATTTTCCGTGAGTCAACGTCCCATCAATACCATTCTTATCACCGGCTGCTCCAGCGGCATTGGCTATGTCACGGCTAAAGGGCTGAAAGAGCGGGGCTACCGGGTCTTCGCCTCGGCCAGAAAGGCCGAAGATGTAGAACGCTTAAAACAAGAAGGCTTTGAAGCCGTGCAACTGGATTTGGACGACAGTGAAAGCATCCAAAAAGCCGTTAATCAAGTATTAGAATGGACCGGCGGCACCCTGGACGCCCTGTTCAACAACGGCGCCTGGGGCCAAATCGGCGCGGTGGAAGACCTGAGCCGGGAAGTACTCAAAGCCCAATTTGAAACCAACTTCTTCGGCACCCACGAACTCACCAATTTGATTTTGCCGGTCATGCGCAAACAAGGTTACGGCCGGATTTTATATAATAGCTCGGTCCTTGGATTCGTCGCCCTCCCCTTCCGCGGCGCCTACAACGCCAGTAAATTCGCCCTCGAAGGATTGGTGGACACGCTGCGCCTGGAACTTTACAAAACCAAAATCTATCCGGTGTTGATCGAACCCGGCCCCATCCTATCCAAATTCCGGGAAAACGCCTACCACAAGTTCAAACAAAACATCGACGCCCAGCACAGCCCCTACCGGGAACTCTATAAAAAAATGGAACAACGCCTGGCCACCGAAGGCCCCGTTGTGCCCTTTACCCTTCCTGCTGAAGCCGTGCTGCAAAAAGTCATTTACGCCTTGGAGTCCCCCCGCCCCAAAATCCGATACTACGTCACCTTTCCGACCTATCTATTCGCCTTCCTGCGGCGGATTTTGCCTTTCCGATTACTGGATTGGGTGTTGCGCAAAGTTTGAATTGGCCTTCGAGAATACAGTAGCCACAAAATACCCTGCCCACTCCATGCCCCGGTTTCAATCATAACCGGGGCCAATCAGGAACCCATTTGGATTTGGGAAACCCGCAGAATCAAAAATTTGCTCAGTGCAACCTCGGACGGCACCGGTCAAAAATGGCGGATCAAGAAAAAGAAATAAAATGCCTTGCGCAACTCCTCCGCCACCAACACGCTGGAAGCTACTATTACCGCCAACCCCCAATCCTTGGTAGACAAGTGCACAGTATGGAAGATATCCCGGCCGGTGCCTGACTCCAGGGCAAACCACTGCAATAACACCACACCAAACAAAGACAGCCACAACCAGCGGTTGCGAAGGCTATGGCGGTTGAACACGCTCCTATGCTCCATCCGGGCATTGAAGACATTGAAAAGCTGGAACCAGACGAAGGTGGTAAAGGCCATGGTCAAAGCAGTTGCTTGATTTCGGTTTTCCAGTCCCCACCAAAGAATACCCAAGGTTCCTGCGGTCATAATGAGTCCAAAAAAAAGCAGCCGCAGTAACCGGGGCATATTGAGAATTTGGGCCTTGGGAGAGCGGGGAGGTTCATCCATGATGCTGGGGCGCGGGGGATCGATGCCCAACGCCATCGCCGGCGGCCCATCCATGATAATGTTGATCCAAAGAATTTGGATCGGGTTGAGGGGCAGTGGCAAGCCAAGGAATGGAGCAATTAGCAGGCTGAGGATGGCGCCAATGTTGGTGGACAATTGAAAACGCACGAACTTGAGAATATTGTCGTAAATGGTCCGCCCTTCTTTGACTGCGCCGACGATAGTGGCGAAATTATCATCGGTGAGAATCATGGTGGCGGCTTCTTTGGCCACATCAGTACCGGTAATCCCCATAGCAATGCCAATATCGGCGCTTTTCAAGGCGGGGGCATCATTCACGCCATCCCCGGTCATAGCCACGATGTGTTGGTGAGCCTTTAAAGCTTTAACGATGCGCACTTTTTGCTGCGGCGTGGTGCGGGCGAATATGGCGGTATTTTCAATCTGTTCCGTCAGTTGGGCGTCACTGAGATGATCCAGATCGGTACCTACCAGCAGTTCTCCGGTCAATCCCAATTCTTGGCCAATGGCGGCGGCGGTGACAGGTTGGTCGCCGGTAATCATCTTGACGCCAATACCGGCCCGTTTGCACAAATCTATGGCATCTTTGGCTTCAGGCCGGGGAGGGTCCATCAATCCAACCAATCCCAATAGGGTCAGGTCGCGGATGTAAGATAATAGTTCCCCGTTGGAATCGAAATCAGCGACCGTCATTTCGCGCCTGGCTGAGGCCAGAATACGCAAGCCTCGGGATGCCAACGTGCGGTTGACCTCCAGCCATTGTTGACGGCGTTCTGGCGTCAAGGGCACAATTCCTTTGGCGCCCAAGACTTGAGTGCTGTGCTCAATCAATACTTCCGGCGCGCCCTTGACCAGAATAACGATACGCTCTCCCCGCCGGTGGAAAGTGGCCATGAATTTATGTGCAGTATCGAATGGGATCTCGGCCACCCGCTGCCACGCCTGGCGCACGGTTTCAAGCGCCAGACCGGCTTTGGCCGCCAGCACCAGCAACGCCCCTTCCATGGGATCGCCGACCACACGCCCGTCGGCCAATTTAGCGTCGTTACAAACCGCAAAGGGTAAGATGATCTCGGATAAATCGGCATTCTCGCCGCTTTCCGGGTGGATTTTCCCTTTAAAATCGTAACCTTCCCCACTGACGCGCCAGGTGCGTCCTAATGCATACAAGGCGCGTGCGGTCATTTGATTGAGGGTCAAGGTACCGGTCTTGTCAGAACAAATCACCGAGGTGCATCCCAACGTTTCCACGGCTGCCAGCCGTTTGACAATTGCGCGTTTGCGTGCCATCCGGTGCAGACCCATGGCCAAGGTAACGGTGACCACCGCTGGCAGACCCTCGGGAATCGATGCCACTGCCAGCGCCACGGCAGTAAAAATCAGATCAGTCCAGGGTTGTCCGCGCAACCACCCTCCCGACAGCATCAACACCACGACCATACCCGCAAGGGCGGCCAACCGCTTACCCAATCCATCCAACTGAATCTGCAAAGGGGTTTGTGCTTCTTCGGCCTGCGCCAACATCGCCGCCAACTGGCCAATCTCGGTTTCCATGCCAATGGCGGTCACCACCATTTCAGCCCGGCCGCGGGTAATGCTGGTATTCATATAGAGCATATTGCGGCGGTCCGCCAGGGGTAGTTCCTCCGGCAGCGGCTCAACTATTTTGGTGGCGGGGTGGGACTCCCCCGTGAGAGAAGATTCATCCACTTGTAGATTATGGGCCTGGATTAACCTGCCATCAGCCGGCACCCGGTCACCAGCATCAAAAATAACAATATCGCCCGGTACGATTTCAGTCGCGGGTATCATGCGTTCTTTGCCGCTGCGGCGCACTTCCGCCTCTGGCACCAACATTTTTTTGAGTACGGCCAGGGACTGCTCGGCCCGGTATTCCTGATAAAAACCCAACAAAGCATTGATGAAAACCACAACCAAAATAACCAGAGCATCGGTGAGTTCACCAATGGCCCATGCCAGGCCGGCGGCGCCGATGAGAATCAAGATCAACAAACTTTTAAATTGGCGGAGCAGGATTTGCCAAACAGAGGCAGGTGGTTTTTCCAGCAAGCGGTTGGGACCAAAATGCTGGCAGCGCACGGCTGCCTCTTGCTCGCTCAACCCTTGGGCTGGGTCCACCTGCAACCGCTGCAGGACTTCTTCCACGGGCAAGGCGTGCCAGGGAACTTCCTGGAGAGGGATTTCGCGGCCATCGTCGAGAGCAAGCAGACGGCGCTCGTGGCCGGTAAGTAAATCAACCGCCCTGTCAGCGGCATCCTGGTAGGGCAATAACACCAGATCCACGCCCATAACCTCCAGTTGACGAGAATCCTCCAAACGGTCGGCAGCTACTGCCACACTCCCCTGGAATCCCTGTTGACGCAGGCTTTGGAGCAAAGCCCGGTTAATGCTTAAATCTCGAATAGCGCTCACCACCCAGCGCACTCGCTTGAGAGGTAAATGAGCTATCATTTCAGGATCTTCAGCATCCAGATAGCGTGCGTCCAGACCCCGCTGCCGCGCCAAAGCCACCTGATCGGGATCAAAATCAACACCCAAAACCTGCCAACCCTGCGCCTGCAATCCCAAGGCGATACGCCCGCCATACCGCCCCAGACCGAAGACGATGGTATCCACCGACACATGGTTCAATTCAAACTCGCCGGATTCGGGAAGCTGGCGCTCAAAAACCGCCAGCCAGGGTTTCAGGGTTTCATATAACCCATGGACCCGATCGATGACATAGCCGGACAGGGTAATGGTGATGAGTGCTACTAAAGTCAATAAAGCAACCACATCACCACCAAGATGTCCCAATTGCGCCCCCATGGCCGCGAGAATTAAAGAAAATTCGCTAATCTGCCCCATCACCAACCCAGCCAATCCCAAAGTGCGGCGGCGAAATCCGGCCAATCCCAGCAACGCCATGATAATCACTGGTTTAACGAGCAAGCTAAAGGCGATCAATGCCAGTGCCGCAGGCCACAAATCAATCAATTGCTCCGGCAGTAGACGGGCGCCAAGATCGACAAAGAAAAATAACAGGAGAAAATCCCGCAGGGCTGTCAGCTTCGCGCCGACCGCTTCACGATAAGGCGTTGAAGCAAGCGCCACACCAGCAACAAAGGCGCCCACCTCATGACTGAACCCTAGAACATGACTGACTACCGCCACCAACAAAGCCCAGGCCAATGCGGTCAACATTAACAGTTCCCGGTAGCGGGCAAACCATTGAAACAGCTTGGGCAGGACAGTCTGGCTCAACAAGGCGATACCAATCAGCAACACCGCCCCCCTCACTGGCAACCACAGTAGATCCAAACCGACAAGTTCACCCTCCATGGTGGTCAGGGCCACCATCGCCAATACCACCACTAAATCCTGCACCAACAGGATTCCCAGGGCGGCACGGCCGTGGAGAGCGTCGATCTCGCCACGGTCAGAAAGCAGTTTGACAATCACCACGGTACTAGAGAATGCCAAAGCCAGACCAAGATAAGCGGCGTGCAGCGGCGTAAAATTCAGGATCAGCGCCAGGCCATATCCCAACCCACCGGTGACCGCCACTTGAATCAATCCGATAATGAGAATTCGCCAGCCCAAGACCTTCAGCAAATGAACATCCAGCTTTAAGCCGACGACGAACAATAGCAAGGTGATCCCCAAGCGGGCCATTAGATCCACTTGATCCTGGGCTTGTACCCAACCCAATACCGCCGGTCCCGCCACCACGCCAACGGCAATGTAGGCAATAATCAGAGGTTGGCGAAGAAACGCCCCCAATGCGCCAAAAACAGCGGCCATCACGAGGATAGCAGCGATTTCCGTGAAGATATCAGTCATTTAATGACCTTCATTCAGGGCAACGTCAGTTGAATGGCGGCGGTGGTTAATAATCAGAAATCATCACTTTGGCTAAGCGTGGCGCGGATCATTTCAATCCGCTTCCGGTTTGCGCCCAAATCGCTATGGCCCACCCGGGAAGCAGAGCGGAAATGGATGACTTTATCATCACGGTCGAGAAGAAATTCCACATCGTCAACAAAGCCAAACAGCTTGGAACGAAATTCAGCGCGCAGATAATTGTTCTTGGACTCGACGATGGTGGCATCTGGGAAAGACTTCAGTAGTTTCTGAAGCCTTTCCCAGACCTTTTCCGGCTCGTCGGTAAAAGCGATGGGTGGTAAATAATGGGTTTTATCGTTGGGGTTGGCGTGGCTGGAAACACAATTGGGAGAATCCGGACAAGGAAGCAGCCATCCGTATTTTAGTCCCAGGGTTGGGCGGGCCGTACTACTCCGTTGGGCAAGCCACCAGAAAACCACACTGACAAGCACCAAAATACCGATGCCGGCTCCAAGTGCTATCTTGAAATAAGCTCCGCTCATGGGTAGATCTCCTTGATGTTATTTCCTCCATTCTACTCTTTGTGTTGACTGCTTGAACGGGCAAACAATGAATGCCGGGCAGTATTATGAATGGCGGTCACGGCAGGATGCTTGAGGCGTTTTTCCAGGGAAATGACATAAAAGTGCTCGCGCACATCTTCCGTCCGGCCAATCACTTCCACTTGATACTGATGGATGACCTCATTTTCAATCACCGTGGGCGCATAAAAGATTCCCGCCCCCGCTTGGCCAAAGGCTTTCATCAGCGCGCTATCGGCGAATTCGCCCACCAGCCTGGGATGTATATTAAGATCCTCGAACCAGCGCCATAGCCTTTCCCGCAAGGCCGAATCGGCGGTCGCCATGAGCATGGGGGCGTTATTCATACTGTGGGGAAACCGCGTGAAATAAGCACCCACCATCGACGGCACTGCAAAAAAACTCACACCGCTTTCACCCAAAAGATGGTTAAATGCTTTTACTGGCATATCGGTGGGTAGCGGACGGTCACTCAGAATCAAGTCTAGCTTGTGGGCGGCAAGACCAGTAATGAGATTATCCAAACGATCTTCCCGGCATTGAATTCTAAATTTGTCCGGCAAAGTCAATGCGGGTTGGAGGAGGCGATAGGCTATCAGTTTGGGAAGGCAATCTGTTACCCCCACCGCAAATCTTCTAAAGTGCCCCTCGGTCTGCCGGTGTATGGCTTCGGTCAGTTCTTCCCCCAAGGCGAAAATCCTGTCGGCATAATCGAATACCGTCTTGCCCGGTTCTGTGAGCCTCATACCCCGGCCTTCGCGCTGGAGTAATTTGATGCCCAATCGCTCCTCCAAGCATTGGATTTGCCCACAGATGGTCTGCGGGGTTAAATGGAGCCGTTCCGCGGCGCGGGTCAGACTCGACTCTTGGGAAACCACCCAAAAGTAGTACAGGTGTTTGTAATTGAGTAAGCTCGCCATAATTTTCCGTTTTTCCGAAAATTAGTTGATTATAATTCGAATAACATCTGACCAACAATCCATTATCTTTATAGGTATTGCAAAAACAAAGGATAATCGTCATGAACTCTGGCAGGCATCACAGTGATGATGCGTTGAGCATCTGGAAGAATCTTAAATTTGATATCCCAGCCGGGATAGTGGTTTTCCTGGTAGCCGTCCCCCTATGTTTAGGGATTGCCTTGGCCTCGGGCGCGCCATTGTCATCGGGGATCATCGCCGGCATTGTGGGGGGATTGCTTGTTCCGCTAATCAGCCGCTCCCCTTTGGGGGTTTCCGGGCCCGCGGCGGGACTGGCGGTCATCGTCTATGAAGCTATTCAGCAACTGGGGTTTCAGCCATTTCTTCTGGCGGTAGTATTTGCCGGGCTGTTTCAAGTCGCGCTGGGCTATTTGCGCGCCGGGATTATCGCCTATTACTTTCCTTCGGCGGTCATCACCGGGATGCTGTCGGGTATTGGGATTATTATCTTCCTCAAACAAATCCCCCATGCCGTAGGCTATGACGCCGACTGGGAGGGGGATTTAGCCTTCCGCGAACCGGGCGATGAAACGACTTTCTCGGCCTTGCTCGACATGCTGAATGCCCTCCACCCCGGGGCGATTGTGATTGCTGCTGTTTCGTTGGCCATACTGATCTTCTGGGAACAGCCTGTCATGAAACGGCAGCGGATCTTCCAGCTAGTCCAGGGGCCATTGGTAGCCGTGCTGACGGGCGCGCTTCTAAATCTTGGTTTCCAGCAGTTTTTTCCCAACCTGGCACTGACTGTAGACCATCTGGTTCAACTCCCCTTGGCGGACGGTTTGAATGGCTTACGGGAATTTTTTACCTTGCCAGATTTTTCCGCATATTCCAACAAGGCCATCTACACTGTGGCGCTGACCATTGCCATCGTCGCCAGTCTGGAAACTTTGTTGTGTGTCGAGGCGACTGACAAACTCGATCCTTTTAAGCGGGTCACGCCCACCAATCGGGAATTGATTGCTCAAGGCGTAGCCAATTCGGTTTCTGGCTTAATTGGTGGATTGCCCATTACCCAAGTCATCGTACGCAGCTCCACCAATATACTTGCGGGCGGCCGCACCAAAGCCTCGGCGTTTATCCATGGGTTATTGCTGCTAATTGCCGCGTTACTGTTTCCCCATTTACTCAACATGATTCCGTTGGCCACCCTGGCAGCCATTTTGTTTGTGGTGGGCTACAAACTGGCCAAGCCGGAGCTGTTTGTGCGCATGTACCGGCAAGGCTGGTATCAATTTATTCCCTTCATGGTGACCATAATTGGCTTGGTTCTTACCGATCTTTTAACCGGTGTCGCCATCGGCATGGCGGTCGCTCTGTTTTTTATTCTGCTGGAACATTACAAAAACGGCCTTTATCTGCACGAATCTCATGAAGACAACAAGCTCATTCTACGCTTGGCGGAACAAGTGACTTTTTTGAACAAGGCCAACCTGCTGCGAACCCTCGATCGTATTCCGCCCCACTCGGAGGTAATCATTGACGGCTCTCAGACCCGCTACATCGATCACGACGTCTTGGAAATCATCGATAACTTCCGGGCCGAGGCGGCCGCGAAACATATTAAATTAACACTTATTGGACTTCCTATTGAAGGAAGCCTGCCTGCTGGTAGCTACGCTGTTATGTATCAATCTCAGGAGAAAGACCGTCATGAAGCTATTACAACATCTGTTTGAAAACAATCGCCGCTGGGTCGAGGAAGTTGAAAAGGAAAACCCGGGTTTCTTTCACCGTCTTGCCAAGGGCCAATCGCCGGAATATTTGTGGATTGGTTGTTCGGACAGCCGTATTCCCGCCAATGAAGTTGTTGGACTCATGCCGGGGGAGCTATTCGTTCATCGGAATGTGGCCAACCTGGTCATTCATACGGATATGAGCCTGCTTTCGGTACTCCAGTATGCGGTGGAAGTACTGCAAGTAAAACACGTGATCGTCTGTGGCCATTATGGCTGCGGTGGCGTGATTGGGGCGATGAAGGGTGAATCGTTAGGATTGATTGACAACTGGCTCCGTTTCATCAAGGACATATACCACCGCAACGAAGAAATACTAGATTCCATGCACGAACAGCAAAGGGCGGACCGGCTTTGTGAACTCAATGTGATTCAACAGGTAGCCAATCTTGTCCATACCACCATTGTCCAAGACGCCTGGCAGCGAGGACAGAATCTTGCCGTCCACGGTTGGATTTATGATATCAAAGACGGCAAATTGCGGGATCTGAACGTCTGCATCAGCGCGCCGGAACAATTGAATGAAGTTTATCGCATGGATGCGCGGATAGATTGAGCTCCAACCTAAATTTTGCCAGTGATTCGAGCACCGGGGGTGTCTGGAACATTAAATTCACAATTTGACAAGTGAATATTCAAGATTGACAAAATCTCCTCCTTTCAAGTAGTTATAGGTTGACAGAATCACCTTGTGGGGGAGGAGGAACATGCATGTTTTTATCACCGGCGGGACGGGCTTTATCGGCAGACATTTGTGTCGTTTATTGCTGGAAAACAATCACAAGTTAACGGTGTTAAGCCGCCAGCAAGATGCAAAAGTCCAGGCGATTTGCGGAGATGTGGCAGTACTGCACCAGCTTGAGGATTTAACGCCCGAACATCGTTTTGACGCTATTGTTAATCTTGCGGGCGAGCCGATTATCGGGCCCAGATGGACGGAAAAACGCAAGCAGGTTTTGTGGGATAGCCGGGTCACCCTGACGGAAAAGCTGGTGGCATGGATCGAAAAAGCCAATGTAAAACCGGAAGCGCTGGTTTCGGGCTCGGCCGTTGGCTATTACGGTGATCAAGGCGATAAAATTCTCGACGAAGACTCGCAGCCGGTTGCAGAGGGGTTTGGCCAGCGTCTATGCGCTGCTTGGGAAGAAGCCGCCCAAAAAAGCGAGAAATACGGCGTGCGGGTTTGCCGGATTCGCACCGGTTTGGTGATTGGCAAGGACGGCGGATTCCTGGCCAGAATGCTGCCGGCCTTCCGCCTGGGACTGGGGGGCAGAATTGGCGACGGCCGCCAGTGGATGTCGTGGATACATATCGAGGATCATATTCGCATGATGGATCGGCTGCTCAATGACGCCACCCTCACTGGACCTTTTAACCTGACGGCGCCCAATCCAGTCACCAATGCCGAATTCACCGCCACCTTGGCGCGTTTGCTGCGGCGGACCGCTTTGCTGCCGGTGCCCGCGCCGGTTTTGAAGCTGTTAATGGGAGAAATGGCGGCATTATTGCTTGGCAGTCAGCGGGTGATTCCAAGGCGGTTTCAGGAAATTCATTTCAAATTCCACTTTGATACGCTGGAATCGGCGCTTAGCGACGTGTTGGCAAAATAAGAAAACCGCTTAAACCGCAGCGACAAAGTCTGTTCCCCGCCCATCAACGTCGAGCAGTCCGCCCTTGCCGCTGCGCCGCAGGTTAACGGCGGCATTCAAAATAGGCAATAACCCTTCCGCCAGGGCGTAGCTTTTCCATTCGGATTCTGCCACCCATTCAGCTTCCAGCGCATCATCGCCTGGGATGGGCAAAGGCGCCGGGCCGTGTGCCAAAACGGCAAGAAAATCCACAATCAAATAGTGAAAACCTTCTATTCTCCTTTCAACCACGGCAATCACAGGACCCAACTGGATATTTTCTATGCCTGTTTCCTCCTTCACTTCCCGCACCACGGCATGACACAGCGATTCTCCCGGTTCCAAACGCCCACCAGGCGCATGCCATTTTCCCTGCGCGGGGGGACGGGCGCGGCGGATCAAAAGCACCCGATTGTGGGCATCAAACACCAAGGCGCTGACGCCAATGGCAGGTACTGGAGGAACACTCACCCTTTAAAATCCCGTCTCGCAAGGGACCTGAATCGGCTTTTGGGGAACGCGTAAACGCGGCCATCCAGGCCGCCAACATTCCCAAAAGCCAATCCAGGTTCCTTTACTAAATAGCAATCTATTTTGGGGTTCATTCTAATTCCTGCGATAGCCATACAGCCATCTGGCAGTGGTGGCGCCAATATTTCTGGCCGAATGCACGGCCCCGGCGGGGATAAACAATTCTTCCCCCGGCTTGGGATGATAAACCTTGCCGTCCACCTCAAATTCCATATCCCCTTCCAGAACCATTACCAACTCATCCACACCGTGAACAAAATCTTCCCATCGCTGGCCCGGGGGATCCGTCCACAAACTACAGCTAAACCCCCGTTCGTGCCAATCCTGGGTAACTTGATCGATTTCTTGCATCGTTCGTTCCTTCCTTCAACCCTCTTGCAGGCATTTATTTATTTGGCTGCGCACGCCGGCCTCATCAAAAGGCCAATCCAATTCCCAACCGCAATACCGGCACCGAAGCACCGGGATGCGCACGCCATATTGTTCATTCAAAAGATCATCCAACGCAATATCAATCGCTTCATAACGAAGCCCCAGTTGTTGCAAGATCGCCTGCGCCTGTTCACATAAGTGGCAGGCGTAAGTGCCATACAGTTGCCATTGACAGGTCATGCGGCCGACTCCGGCAGATCCCACAGTTTAGCAAGAATCTTTTCTCCGTAACGGGCAAGCTTGGCGCTGCCAATGCCATGAATTTGCGCCAGCTCCTCCATATCCCTGGGTTTATGGGCAACGATTTCCGCCAAGGTCGCATCGTTGAAAATAATATATGGGGGAACATTTTGCTCATCCGCCAGCCGCCTTCGCATGTGCCGCAAAGATTCCCACAAACGCTGATCGGCCGGTTCTTCCGGCGTGCCAGCCGGGACTCGTTTGGCCTTGGTCTGTGCCATTGCCACTTCCTTGCGGAATGCAATGGTTTCCTCTCCCCGCAGCAAGGGGCGGCATTTCTGTGTCAGCCGTAATCCACCATAGCCTTCCATGTCTACATATAAGTAACCGGCGGCAATCAATTGTCTGTACACTGATTTCCATTGTTGTTCGTTTAAATGGGCCCCGATGCCAAAAGTTGTCAACTGCTGATGGCCAAAGGATTCAATCCGCGCATTATTCTTACCCCGCAGCAAATCCACCAGGTAATTCACCCCAAAACGCTGACCGCTGCGGTAAACACAGGAGAGCGCCATTTGCGCCTCGCGGGTGCCATCCCAGGTATCCACTGGCGACAGGCAGTTATCACAGTTACCACACGGTTGGGATAACACCTCGCCAAAATACCCCAGCAAAACCTGACGGCGGCACCGGATGGTTTCACAGTAACCGAGCAGGGCTTCCAGCTTGTGTCGCTCGATGCGCTTAATCCGTTCATCAGCCTCGGATTGGTCCAGCAGTTGGCGCATGCTGACCACATCACCAAGGCCATAGGCCATCCAGGCGTCTGCCGGCAAGCCATCACGACCCGCCCGGCCAGTCTCCTGATAATAGGCTTCCATGCTTTTGGGCAGGTCCAGATGGGCCACGAAACGCACATCGGGCTTGTCGATTCCCATGCCGAAGGCGATGGTAGCCACCATCACGATGGCGTCTTCCCGCAGAAACCGCTCCTGATTGGCCGCGCGCTCTTCAGGGGGCAAACCGGCATGATAGGCCAGGGCCGGAATACCTTGCTGCATCAAAAAAGCGGCGGTTGATTCCACCTTGCGCCGGGACATGCAATAGACGATGCCGGCATGATTGGCGTGCTGGTTTTGGATAAACGCCAGCAATTGACGGCGGACATTATTCTTGGGCGTCACCTGGTAGCGGATATTGGGACGGTCGAAACTGGCAATAAAGACTTTGGCGGTCTCAAGCTTCAGGTGCTTAAGTATATCCTGGCGGGTCGGCACATCGGCAGTGGCCGTCAACGCCACCCGGGGCACGCCGGGAAATCTTTCGGCAATGACAGAAAGCCGCTGGTATTCGGGGCGGAAGTCGTGTCCCCATTGGGAAACGCAGTGGGCTTCGTCAATCGCGAACAAAGACAGAGGCGCCTGCTCCAGCAGGCTCAAAAACCCTTCCTGGCACAAGCGTTCCGGCGCCACATACACCAATTGATATTCACCGCGCGCCAATGCCGCTTCCCGCTGCCGGATTTCCTCCACCGGCAAGCTGGAATTGATGAACGCCGCCGCTATCCCTGCTTGACGCAAGGCACTGACTTGGTCTTGCATCAACGCAATCAGGGGAGACACCACCACGCCAGTGCCCGGCCTCTGCAGTGCCGGAATTTGATAACAAAGGCTTTTCCCACCCCCCGTTGGCATCAACACCAACGCATCCCCACCCGAGATCAGGTGTTCAATGATCGCTTGCTGCTGACCCCGGTAATTTTCATAACCGAAGACCGATTGGAGGATTGTGTGATGATTTTCGGCGCTTTCTACCATAACCAGGGAAATATGATTCGAGCCTAAAAATTTCTTGACAGTGTCAGTAACAATGATGGAATTGGTTTATTAGACGTCGGGAAACCAATAGAATGAAAACATTTTTGCGAAGCAGCTTTAGAAACATGGAGTATATAGAGTTTTTATCTTGCCCATCAACAATGGAGGCTCGCTTAATTTATCAAGCCAGAAACACTCCAAGCCTTACCACCTATCAGTTGGCGGAGAAGGGGGTGGGGGCGGCCATGGATGGCCGCTCCGGCCCCAAATTCATGGACGTATTTCGGTCCGGCAACCCCTTCCCCACCTCCGAAAAAGCAAATTGATAGATGGTGAGCACTCCGACTTTTCACGTTTTACCATGTCCGCTACATTCTAAGCTTTTTAATTTTTAACCTAGAAGAGCAAACAACAACACATGATTCACACAGGCGTCATCGCTGCCGGCCATCCTCAAACGGTCGAAGCCGCGGCAATTATTTTGGAAGCAGGCGGCAATGCTTTTGATGCGGTGGTCGCCGCTCATCTGGCCGCCTGTGTGAGTGAGCCGGTTTTGGCCTCCTTAGGCGGCGGGGGATATTTACTGGCGCGCAGAGGCGAAAATACCACGCTTTATGATTTCTTCGTCCAAACCCCAAAGCGAGCCAACCCGCCTGATCCTCTGGATTTTTTCCCGATAACCGCCGACTTCGGCACTACCCATCAGGAATTTCATATCGGCGCGGCTTCCATCGCCGTCCCTGGCGTGGTGAAGGGGTTGTTTACCATTCAAAGGGAACTGGGAAAGCTGCCCATGACCGTGGTCGCCGAGCCGGCAATTTCGCTGGCGCGCCAAGGCGTTGTCATCAATGCTTTTCATGCCTACATTTTCGAAGTCGTCGCGCCCATTTATCAGGTCTGCCCGAAAACCTTCGCTGCTTTCCAAAGCCCGCGCCATCCATCAAAACTTGTCCAGGAAGGGGATGTATTGGCGCTGCCTCAATTGGCGGATTTTATGGAACAATTGGCCAAAGAAGGGGATAACTGGTTTTACCAGGGCGAAATTGCCGACAGAATCGTCAACCTTTGCCAACAGAAAGGCGGATGGCCCGCTCGCCAAGATTTGGCCGCCTATGAAGTGGTCAAGCGGCAGCCTTTGGAATTTTGTTATCGCCATGCCCGGATTTTGACCAACCCGCCCCCCAGTTCCGGCGGAATATTAATCGCTTTTGCCTTGAAGTTATTGGAACACTTTGATGTGAATCGCAGCCAATTTGGCGAATACCGCTATCTCGACCTGTTGACCCGGGTACAAGACGTCACTCAAAGGGCGCGTCGCGATTATGACCTGGACGAGACCCACGCCGAGGCTGCTGGCCCGCCTCTGCTCAACCCGAATACAATTGCCCAATATCTGGCACCCTTAAGCTCACACCCTTTATGCCGCCGAGGTACTACGCACATTAGCATTATGGATAAAGAGGGCAATATCGCCAGCTTGACCACCAGCAATGGCGAAGGCTGTGGCTACATGATCCCGGGCACCGGGGTGATTCTCAATAATATGCTGGGGGAGGAGGATCTCAACCCCCATGGTTTTCATCAGTGGCAACCGAATTGCCGGATGACTTCCATGATGGCACCCACCTTGGCTTTATTGCCAAACAGCACCATCGCTTTGGGTTCGGGTGGTTCCAACCGCTTGCGCACTGCCATTTTGCAAACGCTCATCAACCTCATCGACTTCGAAATGCCCCTCGATCATGCCATCCAGGCTCCGCGGCTTCATTTTGAAAATGGCCTGCTGAATCTAGAAAACGGCTTTTCCGAAGCATCTCTTCAGGAACTTACCCAGCATTTTCCCAACTATAAAATTTGGCCGGGTAAAAACCTGTTCTTCGGCGGCGTCCATGCCGTGCAAACCCAAACCGATGGCTTTCATGGTTTTGGGGATCCGCGCCGGGGCGGTGCGGCCAAAGTTTTGTAAAACCGCCTTCCTCTTTTTCCGATATAATTTCATCAATTTACCCAGCAGCAGTTGATCCCATGACCAAACCCCAACCCAAAGCGGTGGCGCTGATCTCTGGCGGCCTGGATTCCATGCTGGCAGCCAAGGTAGTGATGGAACAGGGCGTTCACGTGGAAGGCATTAATTTTTTCACCGGCTTTTGCGTCGAGGGCCATACCCACGCCATCCGCAAAAAAGACCGGACCAAGCCCAAACGCAACAACGCCCTGTGGGTAGCGGAGCAACTGGGCATCAAGCTTCATATCGTCGATGTCATTGAAGAATACAAAGACGTATTGACCAACCCCAAGCACGGTTACGGCGCCAACCTGAATCCCTGCCTGGACTGCAAGATTTTCATGGTGGGCAAAGCCAAACAATGGATTCAAGAAAATGGCTTTGACTTCATCATCACCGGCGAGGTCATTGGCCAACGCCCCAAATCCCAACGCAAGGAAACCATGCCCATCGTGGCCCGGGAATCGGGGGCCGACGACCGGCTGCTCCGGCCGCTTTGCGCAAAAAATCTGCCGCCCACACTGCCGGAGCGGGAAGGCTGGGTGGATCGGGAAAAGCTCTACGGTTTTTCCGGCCGCACCCGCAAGCCACAAATGGAACTGGCCAAGCAATTCGGCTTTGTGGATTATGCCCAGCCCGCCGGCGGCTGCTGCTTTTTAACCGATGAAAACTATTCCCGCAAATTGTCCGATCTGTGGCAAGCACGCGGTAACAAGCAATACGAACTGGACGATATCATGCTCTTGAAAGTCGGCCGCCATATCCGCCCGGCGCCGCACTTCAAGCTGATTGTCGCCCGGGAAGAAGGGGAAGGCCGATTTCTGCAAGGCTACAAAAACCGCTTTACCCATCTGCAACCCATTAGCCATGGCGGTCCTTTGACTTTGATTGACGGCAATCCTTCGGACCAGGATTTGGAATTGGCCGCCCGTATTCTCGCCCGCTACAGCCAAGGGCGCGATGCAGACATGGTGGAAGTGGCAGCCACCCAAGCCGGCCAGACCCGCTCCTTCAGAGTCCCTCCCATGAAACCCCACGAAATTCCCGCGGAATGGATGCTATAACTCCCCATCGGATTGATGCCCGCGGACTGCTCTGCCCTTTGCCGGTCATCCGCCTCCAGGATGCCGCCAAAAGCCTGCCGCCCGATACTTTGGTGGAACTGATTGGCACCGATCCCGGGATTTTGAATGATGTGCCGGCCTGGTGCAGAATCAGTGGCCACCAGATACTCGAAAGCCGCGAGGAAAACGGCGAATTTCATATCCTGCTGAAACTAGGCGAATGAGCAACAACCGGGCCGAATTACTCAAAGCCAAACAACGCGTTACCCTGATCGGCGGTATCGCTAATCTGTTTTTGGCCGTAGGAAAAATCATCGCGGGCTATTACGGCCATTCCCAATCCTTGATTGTCGATGGCATTCACTCTTTTTCCGATCTGGCCACCGACGCTTTGATACTGATCACCTTCAAAATCTCCGGCCAAAGCGCCGATGAGTCTCACCCTTATGGCCACGGCCGCTTCGAAACCATTGCCACCGTCATTCTCGGTCTTTTTCTCGCCGCACTGGCGGGAGGCATTATTTGGGATGCCGCCAGGCGGCTCCAGGGAGAAGCGCCCCTCTGGCATCCTCATCCCTGGGCCTTGATTGCCGCTGGCGTTTCCATTTTGATTAAGGAAGGACTGTATCATTACACCGTTCATATCGCCCACCGGACCCGCTCTAAATTACTGCGCGCCAATGCCTGGCATCATCGAAGCGATGCCGTCTCTTCCATTGTCGTGCTCATTGGGGTTGCGGGCACGCTGTATGGTTATCAATTTGCTGATGCGGTAGCTGCCATTATTGTGGGATTGATGATTGCCAAAATCGGTCTTGGCCTGGTCATCGAAAGCGCCCGGGAATTGGTGGATACCGCCCTGCCCGCCCGCCGCGTCAAGCAAATTCACCAGGCTATCTTGGAATCGGAAGGCGTGGAATCCTTGCATTCCCTGCGCACCCGGCAAATGGCGGGGGAAGCTCTGGTGGATGTTCATATCCAGGTGCCCCCGGAGATTTCCGTCTCCGAGGGACATGCCATTGCCGACCGGGTTCGGGACAAACTATTGGAAGAGTTCGAAGAAATCAGCGATGTGACGGTCCACATCGACGCCGAGCTTGACCTGGAGCAAAGCCCTTCCAGCAAACTGCCTTTACGGAACGAGGTGCTTAAGGCACTTTGTCAGGCCTGGTCACATCTGCCTTACGTCAAACAAATCTCAAAAATCAATTTACATTATCTGGAAGGGCGCATTCGGGTAGAGGTTTATCTGCCTTTGTCCGTCATTACCCCGGAAAGATCGGCGGCAGAAATCATCCGGCAATTGCGCGACGCTGTGAAACAGTATAAATTTATCGATTTGGTTCAAGTTTACTTTATGGCTGAAGAGCAAAATCGCACCACAAAAGTGCAGAATGCACCGGAAACTTTCGCTCGCACTCAATAAAGCACCCATGAACCGATCGAAAAAGACAAGCCGCCCGCGGCACAATAATTGCTATAAACCCCGATAATGGGAACGATTGACTTTAACAATGAGGAGATAACCTATGTCCGTTGACAAAGTTTTTGAAATAATAAAAGACAAGGAAATCGAATTCGTCGATTTACGCTTTGCCGACACCCGGGGCAAAGAACAACATGTCACCGTCCCGGCCCACACCATCGACGAAGACTTCTTTGAAAACGGCAAAATGTTCGATGGTTCATCCATTGCCGGCTGGAAAAGCATCAACGAATCGGACATGATCTTGATGCCGGAGGCGGAAACCGCCGTGGTGGACCCCTTCTACGAAGCGCCGACCCTGATCATCCGCTGCGACATCGTCGAACCCTCCACCATGGAAGGTTACGAGCGCTGCCCACGCTCCTTGGCCAAACGCGCCGAAGCTTATATGCGATCCACCGGTATCGCCGATACCGCTTATTTTGGTCCGGAAAACGAATTTTTCGTCTTCGACGACGTGCGTTGGGCCGCTGACATTCACCGCTGCTTCTATGAAGTGGATTCATCCGAAGCCACCTGGAATACCGAAAAAGTCTATGAAGAAGGCAACATCGGTCACCGTCCCGGCCTGAAAGGCGGTTATTTCCCGGTGCCTCCGGTTGATTCTTTGCAGGACATGCGTTCGGCCATGTGCGAAACCTTGCAAGAAATGGGCGTCACCACTGAAGTCCACCACCACGAAGTAGCCACCGCAGGTCAGTGCGAGATCGGCTGTAAATTCAATACCCTGGTCAAAAAGGCCGACGAAGTATTGATCCTAAAATACGTGGTCATGAACGTGGCCCACGCTTTCGGCAAAACCGCCACCTTCATGCCCAAACCGCTGGTGGGGGATAACGGAAACGGCATGCACGTCCATCAATCCCTGTCCAAAGACGGCACCAATATCTTTACTGGCGATTTGTACGGCGGCCTGTCTGAAACCGCGCTTTTTTATATCGGCGGCATCCTTAAGCACGCCAAGGCCCTGAATGCTTTCACCAATGCTTCCACCAACAGTTACAAGCGGTTGGTGCCCGGCTTTGAAGCACCAGTGATGCTGGCTTATTCAGCCCGGAACCGTTCCGCTTCCATCCGCGTGCCCTTTATCGCCAACCCCAAAGCGCGTCGGATTGAAGTCCGCTTCCCCGATTCCACCGCCAACCCTTATTTCGCTTTCGCAGCCATGTTGATGGCGGGGCTGGACGGCATTCAGAACAAGATCCATCCGGGCGACGCCATGGACAAAGACCTTTACGACCTGCCGCCGGAAGAAGAAAAGGCCATCCCCAAAGTATGCTTTTCCTTCGATGAAGCCTTACAGGCTTTGAGCGATGACCGCGACTTCCTCAAAGCCGGCGGCGTCTTCACCGACGACATGATTGATGCGTACATCGACCTTCGCAACGAAGAAATCACCCGTCTGCGGATGAGCACCCATCCGGTGGAATTAGATATGTACTACAGCCTGTAATTTTCTCAAGACTATCACCAAGAAAAAGCCCCGGGAAACCGGGGCTTTTTCATATGCCTGGAAGCAAAAGTTCTTGATTTAAACAAAGGAGAGCAAGAATTGGAGGCTGCGGTCGGAATCGAACCGGCGTACACGGCTTTGCAGGCCGCTGCATAACCACTCTGCCACGCAGCCATTTCTTTTTTGGAATCTAAGAAATTCATCCATGAATTCTTAGAATATAAAAAACAAAAAGTGCGATTTTCGTTTTTTATACAAAATCATTTGCTTGGCGCAAATGATTTTGTCGGCACATCCCTGTACCGAAGGAATCTCGTAATGAATAAGAGATTCCTAAGATGAAAAAAGCCGCATCCAACGCGGCCGGTATCGAAAACTTGGAGCGGGAAACGGGATTCGAACCCGCGACCCCAACCTTGGCAAGGTTGTGCTCTACCAACTGAGCTATTCCCGCGTTGATTGATCCGTTATTTTAACTATTTCCCCGTTACTGTCAAGCAGAAGCTTTTCTAACGGTCTGTTTTTTTATGCTGTCCAAACAGCAGCCCGGTCAAACCCATGCCAGAAAGCATGAATAGGGTGGAAGCCGGTAAAGGAACTGGCGGCAGATCATCGAGGCAGCAGTCTAAGGATCCAAAAACCAGCAACCTTTCACAAGAGACCGGGGCCGCCTTGCGAAAATGAACGGCCGTCCACAGCGCATTATCCGAGGGGGCTTGAGTGCCTTAGCGCTGCGCGGAGTGAACGCCGGTCAGGGTCAATTGATACTCGATGGCATCCCTTTGTACAGTTCCGTTCCGGGTAATGTGGTCTATAATCAAATCCATCCGGGCCAGGCTTGTCCAACAAACGGTACAGATCGCGGAGCTGAGCGACGGGGAAGGAAAGCAACCAAGCCAGACCGGCAAGAGATGAGTCACAATTCCGGCAGCGCTTAGGCTAACCGAAGGGTATGAAGGCTAGATAACATGACAATCTACGAACGTCTACGGAATAAACGGGGCGCCGCCTATCAAGACGCTGGAGTCGAATCTCCGTTCTGCCGGCCCGTTCAGAGCCGCCAGAACGGAAGTCTCTCAGCTCCGCGTTATCAGGAACACCGGCAGCGAACGCGTAGCGTCTGAAATGAAAGCAGAACAAGAAATCTGGCCGCGTTTGGGCGGGATCGACACCCAGCTAGGGAACCACAGTCTGGCGGAGGTTCTGCGAAGTATTCTGGAAACCATTCTGCAATTACCCTGGTTGGCGATGGATGCCGGCGGGATCTTCCTCAATCATCCCCGGGAAAAGCGTTTGGAGCTGCTGACCCAAATCAATTTCACGCCTTACATCGCCGGCACCTGCAGCCAGGTCCGTCATGGACATTGTCTGTGCGGCCGGGTCGCCCAGACAGGGCGGTTGCTGCATGTGGACTGTGTGGACGAGCGTCACGAGACCCAGTATGAGGGGATGTCCAATCATGGCCATTATGTGGTGCCGATCCGCTGGGAGGACGAGGTGGTCGGCATCATGGTTCTATACGTGGCGGTTCATCATCCCTGCGATGAGGACGAAGTCAAGGTTCTCGAGGACTTTGCGGATCTAATCGGGCTGCTGATCCATACTTGGCGGATCCGTCAGGATATGGCACTAGCAGACCGGATCCTGATACACAGCAGCCACGGCATTTTGATTACCGATGACCGGTTGCGGATCCAATGGGTCAACCGGGCACTGGAGCACATCTCCGGCTATCGCCTCGAGGAGCTTGTCGGCATGACCCCAGGGATCTTCGCTTCCGGCCGCCACGATTCGGCGTTTTACAAAGCGATGTGGCACCGGATCGAAGCTGAGGGCCGTTGGGAAGGAGAGATCTGGAACCGAAACCGGGCCGGCGACATCCATCCCCACTGGCTGAGCGTTCTTTCTCTCAAGGATCAGGATGGAAAAACGCTGCAATATGCCGGTCTGTACGTGGATCTGTCGGAGATCAAGGCTGCCCAGGAGAGAATCCATCACCTGGCCTACTTCGACGAAGTGACTGGCCTGCCCAACCTGAACTGGCTCAAGGGGTTGCTGCCGGGCCAGCTGGAGAGCCTTGGCGACGGCGGACATTTGTTTCTGTTGTTGTTGAGTGCGACGCATTTTCAGGAAATCAACGGGGTCTTGGGACACAACGTCGGGGATGCCGTGTTGCGGGAGATCACCCGGCGTCTGAGCGAGGCGGTCAGGAGCGGAAAAATCGTCCGCACAGGTACCGATGAATTCGCGGTGGTCTGGCATGGTTCGGATGCGCCCGAGTCCGCGATTCTGCGGCAGATCCATCGGCTGGAAAGGTGTTTAGCGGTGCCTTTCCAGCATGCCTATCAGTCGTTGGACCTTCGCTGCCGCATGGGGGCGGGTTGGTGCCGGAGCGGGGACTTGGATGTCGAAATCCTGCTGAAGCAGGCTTCAACGGCACTGGCCGCTTGTAAGCGGCAGACGAGCGATTCTGGTTATTTGATCTACAGCGAAGCGCTAGGAGAAAAGGTTCGCCAACGACAGCATCTGGCCGGCCTGTTAATTCACGCTGTCGAACGACGGGAACTGTCGTTGCGTTTCCAACCGCAGGTGGACGTTCATGGCCGGCTGGTCGGGGCGGAGGTGTTGCTGCGCTGGGAGAATGGCGAGTATGGCGCCGTGCCACCGGATCTGTTCATCCCTCTGGCGGAGGAAGGGGGCCAGATCATCGAAATCGGCACCTGGGTGTTCGAGGAAACCTTACGTCATCTGCACTGCTGGCACGAAAGACAGGTTTTCGCATATGACGCCTTTCCGCGCGTGGCGATCAATCTGTCCCCCTTGCAACTGATGTCGCCGCATGTGGTCCGGCACTTCATCGAGACCTGCCGGCTGTGCGGGGAACCGGCCGATTCGATCGAGTTGGAGGTGACCGAATCCAGCATGGAGCATTATTTCGATCTCATGGTGCGACAAGTCCGCCAACTGGCGGCCGGTGGTTTCAAGATCGCCATCGACGATTTCGGCACCGGCCATTCATCCCTGGCCCGTCTGCAGCAGTTCCCCCTGCACGTGCTCAAGATCGACCGCAGTTTCGTGACCAACATGGCGTTGGCTGATTCGCACGTCACCTTGATCCGGTCAATCGTCGATATGGCGCACGGTCTGGGTTTGAAAGTGGTGGTCGAGGGAGTGGAGACGCCGGAGCAGTATGCAACTCTGAGCGCCCTGGGATGTGATTATTTTCAAGGCTATTTTTTTAGTCCTCCCTTGACCGAAACCGAGTTCCTGCATTGGGCCGCCGAGCGTCGGCGGGAGCTGGAAGCGGTGGATTGACTGGGCCCTTGAGTTTTCTATCGATTGTCTACATCTCCATGGCGTTTTCCTCGACCCATCCGGGTTGCCAGCACAGCAATCTTCAACCTTGCTTCCCGCTCACTGATCTTATGACTATTGAATTTCATGAGGATTTCAACCAGATCAGGGTAGATTCTGGTCATGACACGGTCGGTGTTGTTGCGATTGCGGCCAAAGAAATGGTGGGTGATGATCACGGCGACTTCGTTGCGGATGGCTTCTGCGGGAGGCAGATCCAAAGGATTGGGTACATCCCTTATACCATTATTGTCCGTGAAGTCTGTTTGCGACAGATCAGCCATCGCCTGAAGCCAGGCACCATTGCCGAGAATGGAATAGGTCTGGTCCGTATAACGATTGATCATCCTGTGGATCATCAGCCGGGCCGTCATTTCATCAATGATTCCCCAGCGAAACAAGGCGAAGACCCCCATGACCGAATCGGCAGGATCTGCAGCATTGAAGAACCAGTTAGGATTGCGGGAATAGAGCTGATCATCTGCCAGAACATCGTCGCCGTTGAACCAGTGATGGGTGATCAGCCAGCGGGTGGCGTTGACCGCTGTGAACCCCAGATGGCCATCAGTGTCGTTTTTGTCTGGCAGTTCCCCGGTTTCGCCATGTCCGTCCTGTTGGATCAGTCGTCCCCGATACCATTCTTCACCTAGGGTGACCAGTTTGGGGAACCAGAACCCGTGGGTGATGGGAGTTCTGACGTGGGGATTGGTATCCAGGCGATGCAGGTTCTTTTCATGGGAAACGGCAGGCTGGACCGATAGTAGGCACAGTGACAGGATTATCACCAGAATTTTGATGAAACGGGTATGTATATTCATGGCGCTCTCCTTTCGTAATGATTTGGGATTGTCGAAGATGGTAATGAGGGGCATAATGCAATCTCTCCGACTTTGACAGGCTAAAGGCCGTAGCAGGGTACGAAGTCAAGGCTTTTTGATCTGACAGCACTAGAGAACCCGTCATGCAAATCCCCACTGAACCCATCGGCAGCATCCCAAGACCACCACAGCTTCTGGACGCCCTGCAGGCTTTTCGTGCAGGCGACCTGTCTCGGGAGGAACTGGAATGCATCCAGATCGAGGCGCTTCGAGATACTATCCGTCGCTTCGAGGCCACCGGATCACCGGTGATCAGCGACGGTGAGCAGGCCAAGCCCAGTTTCGCCACTTACCCTCTCGACGGCCTCGACAACATCGCCCCAGACGGGGTGAAGATCGTCTTTGCAGACGGCCATAGCCGCCGTTTGCCACGCCTGACCGAGGGTCCTTTCCGTTATGGAACCCACGCTGAAAATTATCTGCGCGCCGCCCAGCGATTCGCCCACGTACCGGTCAAGCAGGCGGTTATTGCACCCTCTGCCCTGAGCCTCCTCTATCCTGAGGAAGGCATCGAAGGTTATCCGAGAGAGGCTTTTCTGGAAGATCTGGTCCGGGAAGCTGTGGAGGACATCCGCGGCTGTCTGCAGGCTGGGGCTCACCGGGTGCAGCTTGATTTCACCGAGGGGCGGCTGGCGGTCAAGTTAGATCCCTCCGGGCAGTTGCTGCGGGCATTCATTGATCTGAACAACCGGGTGCTGGCCCGGTTCTCTGCCGAGGAACGTCACCGCATCGGCGTCCACACCTGCCCGGGGGGCGATCAGGACTCTACCCACAGTGCCGAC